>JAFAVN010000220.1 GCA_019242435.1 Verrucomicrobiota bacterium
TACGGTCGACTATTTCTGTCTGGCGATGCGGCCCATGTCGTGCCGCCAACCGGCGCGAAAGGAATGAATCTCGCCGTTAGCGACGTCTGGTTCCTGACTCGGGCTCTGGACAACTTCTACAGCAAGGGCCGGACTGATCTGTTGGAATCCTATTCTGAGAGGTGTTTGCGCAGGGTCTGGAAGGCGCAACGATTTTCATGGTGGATGACCTCTTTACTGCACCGATTCGATCATAACGATGCTTTTGAACTTCGACGACAGTTGGCCGAGTTAGATTACCTCACGAGTTCGAATGCCGCAGCCACTGCCCTGGCTGAAAACTATGTTGGTCTTCCCTGGGAAGAGTGACTCTGCGGCAGGTCTCGACAATTCTCAAATTGTCCAATGAAAAAAATGCTTACTAAGTTCGCCGGTCTTGAGGGGGCTTTAGTGTTAGTAACCGGCGGCGCAACGGGAATCGGGGCTTCAATTGTGGAGAATTTCGTTGGGCAAGGCAGCCGAGTCGTTTTCCTGGACATTAACACAGAAGCCGGTGAGGAGTTGATCGCTCGACTGAAGCCCGGGAGCGATGTTACCCCCGAGTTTGTCTATGCTGACCTTCGAGACCTCGGCTCATTAAAAGGCACAATAGAGTCAGTGCAACAGCGAGCCGGCCCCATGAAAATACTGGTGAACAATGCGGCGAGCGATGAGAGACACGAGATGGAGGAGGTAACTCCAGAGTATTGGCGCGACCGGCTGGCAACGAACTTGGATCATTACTTTTTCTGTATTCAAGCCGTGACCTCGGCGATGGCGGCAGCCGGCGGCGGGTCGATCGTTAACATGGGCTCTTGTGTCTGGCGCCTGGCTTTTCCAGGTATGCCGGCTTATGCGACGGCTAAAGCCGCAATCGAAGGTCTTACCAGGGGGTTGGCGCGCAGTCTAGGCCCTAAAAACATCCGGATCAACTGCGTGGTCCCGGGTTTTGTCAGGACGAAACGGCAGGTGGAACGTTGGTTGACGCCGCAACTCGAGCGAGTGGTCCTGGAGGGCCAATGTCTAAAGCGTTTTGTGGAACCCGAAGAAGTCGCGGGCTTGGTAGCGTTCCTCGCTTCGGATGAAGCGAGGTCGTGCACCAATCAGACGTTTACTATTGATGCTGGCTGGTTGTAAGGATCGGCCAAAGCAAAGAGACTTTATGACAGGCGATACGTCAAACTGGCAACGGCTATCGAAGCGGCTGGAAAGATGTTACGGAGGCGCAGTTTACGATGTGATGCGTGACCTGGGGATAAAAAACTGCGTGCTGCCACCTGCGATTCGCGCACTTGATTTAGAGACTCAAGCAGCGGGTCGCATCTGGACGATGGAGGGACGACCGGATCCGGGAATTAGTATCCACGAAAGCATTCTTCGATGGACCGAATTCCTGAGCACGGCGCCGGCAGAACACGTGATTGTCTGCCAACCTCACGATCACTCCCTGGCTATCATGGGCGAGCTTTCAGCCGAGACCCTGCAATTCCGAGGGGTGAAAGGTTATATCGTCGATGGCGGGTGTCGAGATAATGCGTTTATCCGAAAGCGGGGGTTTCCGGTCTTTGCCCGGTTCCAGACGCCCCGCGACATCGCCGGCGCCTGGACGTGTGAAACTTTTGGTGAACCGATTGAGATTGAGGGTGTCAAGATCCGGACAGGCGATTTTGTCCTGGCTGACATCGACGGTATCGTCATGATTCCCGAGGAGCAGGCGGACGAAGTCATCAGCAAAGTCGAAGAGGTAATGAAGACCGAGAACCTGGTCAGAACGGCAATTTTGGAAGGCGTATCTCCGAAAGAAGCCTATTTGAGATATAGAAAATTTTAGAGTGCGACCCGCCAGGGGCTCTGCTTGACGGGCAGCAGCAAATCTTAGTATAGAATAATCGTCTTTTGACCTGGCTGGACCCAGCCGTTCTCCTCGTCTCCTTCGATGTTGGACTCCGCTCTGCGGTCCTTCCGGTCCGGGTCATCGGGATTTTGACCTCCGCTCGGGCGGCAGGTGGGTGCATATCCCATAAAAAGAAAGTTTCCCCCGTGAACAACGAGACACAAGATCAAGCAGCAATAGCGCAGAAAATCAGCATTGAAGTCAGCCGACGCAAAGCCTTTGAAATGGCGGCAAAGTTAGGTCTAGGTAGTGCAGTACTTGGCGGAGGCCTCGCCTCGAGCTTGGCGGCTAATCCTCCGGAAACGTCAGGCGGTCTTCCCAAGAAGACCTACAAGTTTGTTTTTGTTAATCACGTAACGACCAACGAGTTCTTTACCCCAACGATCTACGGTATCCAGGACGCCTGCGCTTCCTTCGGATGCAGTTACCAATGGACCGGTTCGCAGAATAGCGTCGTCTCCGAGATGGTCAACGCCATGCAGACCGCTACTGCTGGGAAGGCGGACGGGATCGCCGTGTGCCTGATCGATCCGACGGCGTTCGACGCGCCGACAGCCAACGCCCTGGCAGCGAACATTCCGGTGATCGGTTACAATGCCGACGTGCCTAGCGGTAGCCCCAACAAGCGTCTGGCCTATGTAGGGCAACCTTTATTTCAGTCCGGATATAACATTGCTACCCGGTGGCTGAAGTTGGTACCCAAAGGCAAACACGTCATGCTGTCCATCCCGACTCCCGGTACACTTAACCTGCAGCCTCGCCTCGACGGCTACATTAAGGCGATCAAGGACCAAGGGAACCCGGTCACTTACGATGTGGTTAATAGCGGTGTAGACCAGGCCACGGAGTTATCGCGGATCGAGAGTTATTATCTGAGTCATAAAGATGTAGCCGGTCTGTTTGGTACGGGCGGCGGAGACACCTACGCCTGCGGCTTCGTATCGGCCAAGTATGGCCTTGGGAAAAAGGGCGTGATCGTTGCGGGCTATGATCTCTATCCGCAAACCCTGGGCTATATCCACACCGGGGACATGACTTTCACGACCGATCAGCAACCCTACCTGCAAGGTTTCATCCCGACTCTGCAAATGTACCTGTACAAACTATCGGGCGGGGCGGTTGCGCCGGCAGATACGAACACAAGCCTGGCCTACGTCACCAAGGATAACGTCGAGTTATATCTGGGTAAGAGCCGGTTTGAGGGCAGCACCAACGCAGAGCCAACATGACCCGCAAATTTCAAACCGTTGGGAGAAATAAACCACCGATTGCGGGTTTGGAAGGCTCTTAAGCAGACGCTATTGCGTTTACTGAAGAGCTAACTTAAACCAAGGCTCTAAAACAGTCAGATTTCAAATCCTCTGTTTTCAAAAAGACCGCAAAAGGCAGAACGATCTGGCGTAGCCGGGTCGTTCTGCCATAGCTTACATTTCTCGTCCGGCAGCTGCCGGATGAGAAATGCCAGCTGCTGAGAACCGGTCATCAAAAACAGAACAGAGAGTAGCAATCAATTATGGCCCGGACGACTCCCACCAGTCAGCAGGTCCGCAAAGTAGGCATTAAAGCTCCGGAGGGAGGCTTTGAGAAGGTGTTGATGGTCCTTTCGCGTTATCGGGAGGCCAGCATTGCCGTCGTCGCGGTCGTCCTGGTTATCTATTTCCAGATCAGCAATCCTGCGTTCCTTTCCTCGCAGGAACTTAGCGTCGTCCTCAGGGATACCGCTCGCTTTGGGATGATCGCAGTAGCCCAGGTGATGCTCATGATCACTGGAGAAATCGACCTTTCGGTCGGCAGCACCTTCTCCCTTGCTCCGTACGTGATGGTCCTTATGACCATCAGCTGGGGCGTACCCCTGGCTATTAGCGCTTTGGCTGGGATTCTACTTGGCGTGTTGATCGGTCTGATCAATGGTCTTATTACCGTCAGATTCCGGGTACCATCATTGATCACCACGGTCGGAACGCTTTTCTTGTTACAGGGAGTAGTTGTATCAATTTACAACAGCCAACCGATCGTGGCGCCGGTGCAAGAACCCTTTAACGCTATTTTCGGCGAGAACCTCTACAGCCCAACCGACTCTCTCTGGTCCTGGCATGGGCTGACCGCTTTTTCTCCTTTCCTTTGGACGGTTGCGGTGGTGCTGGCCATGGCACTCGTTCTTAATCGAACAACTTTCGGTCTGCACACGATTGCTACCGGCAGCAATATCATTGGAGCAAAGGAGATTGGCATTCGCACCGATCGGATCAAAATATACAATTTCATGATTGCCGGAGGGTTGGCTGCGGCAGCCGGTGTTATCAATACGGTCGAGTTTGCCTCGGCTGATCCGCTCGCTGGCGGCCCGTTCCTTACGCTCCAAGCCGTTGCCGCGGCGGTGATCGGCGGCACGTCTCTTCTTGGCGGGTCCGGCACCCCCATCGGCGCGCTGGTTGGAGCATTTGTCGTAGCTACCCTCAACAACGGCCTCGTCATGATGGGAGCCCAAGCAACCGTATCCGATATCTATCTCGGAGCCGCGATCGTCCTTGCCATGATATTGAATGTACAAGTCGACAGGATGCGAGCACGGAGGCGAATATGAGCTCTAAGGATATTCCCGCTATTGATCCCAGAGCTCCGATCATTCTGGAGATGAACCACATCAGCAAGACCTTCGGCGCAGTCACGGCACTGGTGGACGTCAGCATCAAACTTCGTCAAGGAGAGGTCCTGGCTTTGGTCGGAGATAACGGGGCGGGGAAATCTACCTTGATTAAAATCCTTTCAGGATTCCACCGCCCGGACAGCGGAACCATTATCTACCAAGGTAAAGAAGTCCGATTCTACTCCCCCCGCGAGGCGCGTGCCCACGGCGTGGAGACGGTTTATCAGGATCTCGCGCTGATCAATCACCTCAGCGTCTATCACAATATGTTCGTTGGACGGGAATATCATAAGTGGATTCTTGGATTGAAGCTGCTGGACAACAAAAAGATGCGGGACTTGGCCAGGGCCTATCTCGATACACTGGGCATTCAAATTCCCAGCGTGGATAGCCTGGTCGATTTGCTCTCCGGCGGCCAACGACAGTCGGTTGCAGTCGCCAGATCGATTTACTCCTCGCCCACGATCCTGGTCCTGGATGAGCCGCTGGCCGCCTTGGGAGTACGCGAAGGCGCACACGTTCTCGGGCTGATCCAAAACCTGCGTCGCCAGCGCAGCGTCTCGATCATTTTGATTGTGCATAATTACAATCAGGTCTTTGAGGTGTGTGATCGCATCAACTTTCTCCACTCCGGCGAGGTCGTTCTCGATGCATCTACCTCGGAGACAAGTGAGGAACAATTAATCCGCATCGTTAAATCCGGTCTCGGCCGTGAGGCCATCGCTGCCGCTGCGGCGGAAATTGGGAATGCAATGTGAAACCGAAACTGGCGGCTTTCCCAAAATGTTACATGGACGAGCTGTGTGTAGACCGAACGATGAGCCTTGCGGACTGGATTGAAATTGGTGCTACGCTGGGAGTGGAAGGGCTCGAATTCTATTCCGGATTTCTCGAGGATAACGAAGTTTTCCTGAACAAGACCAGGGCACTTCTCGAGAAACATGGACTTCAGATGCCGATGCTCTGTTGTTCTCCTGACTTTACAGAGCCCGATCCGGAACTGCTGGACAAGGAAGTTCAGCGAGAGAAGCGCATGATCGAAGTCACCGCTTTCTTTGGTGGGAAGTACTGCCGGGTCTTGTCTGGGCAGCGCCGGCCGGGGCTATCGACCGAGGCCGGCATCGCTCAAGTTATCCGAGTGATAAAAGGTCTGTTACCTATTGCGGAGAAGAATGGCGTAATCCTCTCGATGGAGAACCATTACAAAGACAGTTATTGGCGCTATCCCGAATTCGCGCAGAAGATGGCGATCTTTACCGCGATTATCGAGCAGATAGATTCTCCCTGGCTAGGGGTAAACTATGATCCCTCTAATACCCTTCTCGCCGGGGAAGATCCTTTGGAAATGCTCAATCGGGTGAAATATCGGGTGGTCTCAATGCATGCGAGTGACCGTTATCTAAGCAGGGGTACGCTGGAAGATCTACGCAGGGAGGAAGAAGTTATCGGTTATGCCGGCCGCCTTTCTCATGGAGTGATCGGAAAAGGCCTCAACGATTATGACAAAATTTTTTCTACCTTGAATTCAGTCGGTTTTTCTTCCTGGATCTCCATTGAGGACGGGATGAATGGTGTCGCCGAACTGCGGGAGTCTGTCCGGTTTCTGAAAACAAAAGTTGACCAATTTTTTTCGGATTAGGCGTCTAGCAGACCCAGCGGATACGGTGAACACCTCCCCGATCGACGCCCCCTCCCGTACTAAATATGAGTGCCTCATATCCCGAATTTAAGGGCAAGCGTGCGCTCATCACGGGCGGTACTCAGGGCATCGGCAAAGCCGTCGCCAAGCGGTTAGCGGAAGAAGGTGCGATGGTTTTTCTGAACTACGCCCGAAATGAAGAAGCTGCTAATGAAACGCTCAACCAATTTCTCCAGGCAGGTTACGCCAGCGAATTGTGTCCAGCCGATTTGGGATCATCACCGGCAGTCGAGGCCATGCTTGAAAGGATCCATCAGACTGGCCCACTCGACCTCCTGATTTGCAACGCGGCCTATCAGGAAAAGGGGAAAGACTTTTTTGGAACTGATCTCGCGTTAATTCGACGAACACTTGATGTAAATATCCTGGCTAACTTTCAAATTATCCAGGGAGTCGCCCTCCAAATGATCGCGGCCGGACGACCAGGGCGCATGGTAATGTGCTCCTCGGGGCACGGTAAGATGGTTTTCAAAGGGACATTTGCCTATGATGTCTCCAAGGCCGCGCTCAACCACTTCATGCGTTGTGCTGCTCTCGAACTGATCGAACACGGTATTCGTCTTAATGCTGCTGACATCGGCTGGACGCATACGCCCGGGGAGAGGCGGTGGTTCACAGAGGAAGAGCAAACCCGGCTGGCCCGTTCGATCCCGATCGGTCGTGCCGCTCAGGCTGACGAAATCGCGGCCCTGATCGAATTCCTTCTCTCGGACCAGGCCAGCTACGTGGTTGGTTCCCTTTACACCGTCGACGGGGGCTTTGCGCTCCGCCCTAATCCGTCGCTATAGTCTGCATTTCTCACCAATCAGTACTTTGGGAATGCTGGTCAGTCCGTGATTCGTGAGAAAGGCAGGCCCAGGCTTATGAAAATCCTTCAGTTCAACGGACCCTGGCAGTTCTCGATCGAAGAAGCTCCGATGCCGTCTTTCGGTCCAGACGAACTGCTGGTTCACTCCGATGCGGTTGGCATTTGTGGCAGCGACGTCCATGGCTTCACAGGCGAAAGTGGCCGGCGGAAGCCGGGCATGGTCATGGGCCACGAGGCGGCCGGGACGGTGGTTGAAGTGGGCGCCAACATTCAGTCGGTCCATCCTGGAGATCGGGTAGCGGTTTTTCCCACCCTGGGATGTGGAGTCTGTCGCTATTGTTTGGCGGGCCAGGAGCATATCTGTCCCGATAAACGCATTCTCGGCGTCAATGCCGGACGCTGGGGCGCAATGGCAGACTTCTTCACCTGTCATCAGCGGCAGGCATTCCGGATCGATCCGCGAGCGGATCCCGAGATCGGTCTCTTTGCTGAGCCGCTGTCTGTCGCTCTCCACGCGATTAATCGGATGAATCCGACCAAAGACGCAATCCTGGCAATTGTCGGAACCGGCACAATCGGCTTGGCCTTAGTCGTCCTGTTGCGGGAATTCGGCTACAAATCGATTTTCGCAATCGACAAGATCGAAGAAAAACTGGTGCTGGCCCGGAGTTTTGGCGCTAAAACCATTCATGCCGACGGTGATAATCCGGCACAGGTAATTGCTAAGGAGACGAATGGTCGACGCGCTGCCGGCATTTTCGAAGCGGTTGGAGGGGCAGCGACCGTTCGGACGGCTTACGACCTCTGTGACTTCGGTGGCACTGTCGTTCTTATCGGAAATCTAGCTAAAGAGTTCGCACTTCCACTGCAGGGAGTGACTTCCAACGAGACAACTCTCCGAGGGTCGTATGGCTTCAGCCGGAATGAGTTTGAACAGGCAGTCAATCTCATAGCGAAAAAAGAGCCTGAGCTGCGCCGTTTCATTAGTGGTTCCTGCGCACTCGATGAAACACCCGGTGTCATGGAGCGCATGGCTCGAGGGGAACTGAATGCCTTGAAAATGATAATCCGTGGCTGAAACCGAAGACGTTCCATACTGCCCGCCGGCCGCTACAACCGTAGAAAAGCATCCGGCGATTCGGCGGGTGCCGAAAAGCGAAGAATCCTACCGTCTTCGCTCGAATATATCCGGCGTTGTTCTTGGGCGCGGCCGGATCGACGCGGGTAGATCAGTTGCGTCGGCTTGATCTCTGCTCCGATCCACAATAGTCGCTTCCTGGACCGCCGTGCAGGCGAGGAAATGCCCAATGCCCTGGAGGGGCCGCTTTATAGGAGGTCAACTCCATGGTTCTCTAACTGGCAGCTCCCGGGAACAATCCATTGGATCCTTCCGTCTCTGTCTCGGACTATTCTTGGGGAGATGCCTTGGGATTAATGGAAGCTTTTGGATGAATCCCGGGAGCCGCCTGCTCTTGGCCGATAGTGTTGCTCACGTCTAAAGCGGCTCCCCTCCAGGGCGTTGGGCCTTTCGCGGCGTTCCCCTGCCCCCTGAAGTCTTCACCTATTGATGCTCTTTGGTGAACCGATCTAGAACAATCCGGGTCACTGCGTCTGCGCCGAGAAAATATGGATCGCCACACATCCAACCGTCAAAATTAAGACCTGACCTGTTTTCGTTTGCGATCAACTATCAAATCCGATCATTCAGCCCATCCATTTGCCCGAAGCTATTCCGAACTTTCTGAACTCCAGCAATTCATTGAACTCCTCGACCTCCTCCTATCGCGAGATTTACAAGGTCGCCGTCCCGGTCAGCTTAGAAGCCGTCTTTCAGGCGTCTTTCAGCCTGGTTGATCAGATTGTGGTAGGCGTTTTGGGCGCGTCAGCGGTCGCTGCCGTTGGACTCTCTAACAATATTTCTCTGATTCTCACGCTGCTATACTCCGCCATCGGTACGGGGAGCGGTGCTCTTATCGCCCAAGCATATGGGCGCAAAGATATGGCGGAGCTTTCCAGAATAGCGGTGATCGGGCAAGTTGCGGCCTTGGTGCTTGGCGGGCTTACCGCGTTGCCGCTGATTCTCTTTCCAACACCGATCCTGAAATTGATAGGTGCTCAGCCAGACGTGGTCGAGATGGGCGCAGGTTACTTGCGACTGTTCGCTGCCGCTGCCCCGCTCATGGTGATGAGCGCGGTTACTACAGCGGCGTTCCGCTCGATGAGCGATGCTCGGACCCCGATGGCGATTACCATGGCTGCAATGGCCTTGAACACGGTGTTGGCGGTGCTGCTCGTCCTTGGAATTAGTCCCTTTCCGAAACTGGGTGTGATTGGTGCCGGGCTGGCAACTTTGATCTCGCAATTGATCCGGTGCGCTGCGCTTTTGACTGTTTTGTACGCGAGCCGAAAAGAAATGAAATGGCGCCGGCCGACTCGATCGGAACTTCAACGGATCGGCCCCCATCTGTTTGGGGTTACTTATCCGATCGCGCTCAGCGAACTGCTTTGGGGCACCAGCACATTTGTTTATACATTCGTCTTTACTCACCTGGGCACAGTCGCTCTGGCTGCGAGTCAAATTGTGACCACGGTGGAAAATCTCTTCATTGTGGCGGCAACCGGGCTGGCTCCGGCGGCAGTGGCTGCGGTCGGACAGGCTCTCGGCCGTGAAGCTGTCAGCCGCGCGAAGAAGCTAGCCGGCGTGTTATTGCGGCTTTCATTGATCGCCGGCCTGATCTTTACAGCTGGTCTGATCGTTGGCGGTTTTCTTTTGCCTCTCATCTATCCCCGCGTCGGCCGGGACGTGCTCCAGCTGGCTTTTTGGGGAGCTATCATTGTCGCCCTGGTTCAACCGGCCAAGGTAGTGAACAGTTATCTCGGCTCCGGGCTTCTGCCGAGCGGCGGTGACACTAAGTTCGTCCTATTGACCCACGTGGTTAGCAGTTATTTAATCGGATTGCCAGTGGCTGGAATATTCGGCATCGCTCTAAAAATAGGCGCCTGGACCGTGTTCGCCGCTAGAGGGTTAGAGGAAATAGTTAAAGCGGTAATGCTCATTCTGCGGGCGAGGACGGGGAATTGGCAACGAAAGCTCTAATAGTGTGGTGCACAAATCGGAGCTTTTTAATGGCGACCGGCGATAGTACAAATGGATACGCATCCTGAAAGCCCAATGAACGGTTAAGATTATTTAGTAAATAGGTCAGCGGAAGCCAAGATTCTGCCATTTGCTCGAATGAGCCAATCGCGGTGATAGTTAGAGCGGGTTTGCTAGCTTGCGGGGCGAGTGAAACTCTGGCGCTGGCGGCGGTTTCCAGCACATCGATCATATGGAGATAGTGCGCCCAGGTCTCGGCCCAGTCCTCCCACGGGTGAGATGTGGCATAAGCCGAGATAAACTCCTGCTCCCAGGCCTTTGGAGCGCCATTCTCATAGTAGATTTTCAGTGCTTGAGCGTAGTCTGCCCGCTCGTCACCGAATTCGGTTCTGAATCCCTGGCGACTTGGTTCGTCCCGGAAGAATCTGTCCCAGTAGTAGTGACCGATCTCGTGGCGAAAATGACCCAGGATTGTTCGATACGGTTCCCCCAGCGCCAAGCGCCTTCGCTCACGTTCTGCGTCATCTGCTTCCGCTAGATTGATCGTAATAACCCCGTCCTCATGTCCTGTAATTACAGGCAAGTCCGGCTGGTCCGCTTTGAAGTGGTAAGACACGCCGCCGGTGGGATCCTCGGCTTTCCCGGTTACCGGCAACCCGAGATTGAGTAACGTGTAGTTTAATCGTCTTTTCGCAGATTCGAATCTCGCCCAGGCCGCCTGGTTGCCGGGAATACTTAAATTCGGAATCATCTGGTTGAGACGGCAGGAGACGCAATAGACATTCGATTCATCCGCCGGCAGCGCCCAGTTACACACATTGTATTCTGCATAATTCCGGCAGAGCCGGTATTCCACTCCCGACGCCGATTGCCAGTTCCCAGCCACATCCGCTCTCACTGAACCGATCTGCCCGGTCTCGGGAAGATAAGCCAGTGCTGATCCACAATTCAGACATTGTGTGTTTTCGAAGTGGACCAGCCACCCACAGACGTCGCAGTAGAAGGACTTCATGTTGCTCTAGCTTCGCATGACAGGGCGAGTGCGTCCTTTTGTGGTGGTCGGGTTTGCGGCCAAAGCG
>JAFAVN010000352.1 GCA_019242435.1 Verrucomicrobiota bacterium
GGCATTCCCATGGTGCTTGGCTACGACACCAAAGACGCCCGCCTTTACCCGCCGGAAGGTCTTTTCGTTGACGGTACGGCGGTCTACGGCCGTGTGTCCGGACAACCGCGGTTTTCGATACTGGCCGGGAAAAGTGATGTTTGGCTGAACGGCCGAACTTATCCGCTCGCGAGTAATCACAACGCGGCGGGTGATCACCTGAAGTTTCGGGCCAAGCGGTTCGCGGCATCCGGGTTTTCCGCCATGATCCGGCCATTGCTGGCGCCGCGGAAGCCGCAGATTTACCTGCTTGATCCTTATGATCCGGACAAGATACCGCTATTAATGGTGCATGGGCTGCAGTCGACTCCGGTCGCATTCGCAACCCTTGTAAACGCGCTCCGCAATGATCCTGAGATTCGAGCGAAGTATCAGATCTGGCAGTTCTATTACGCCAGCGGAACCCCGGTTTTGCTGAATGGCTTAGAACTGCGAGACAGCCTCAACGCGACCCTGCACCAGCTTGATCCTAAGGATCACGACACCGCCACCAAACGCATAGTCGTCGTGGGGCACAGTATGGGCGGCGTGATTTCACACACGCTGGTGAGTTCGAGCGGAAATCAAGTTTGGGGAAGCATCTTCCGCGTCCCACCTGATCGATTGAAAGGTGACCAGGAGGCAGTCGAGGAGCTCGAGCGCATTTTGATTTTTCAACGAAATCCTCGCGTTGTTCGGGTCATTTTCATGGCGGCGCCACATCGCGGCAGCCCTATCGCGGAGTCGTTAGTTGGTCTAATCGGAAATTTCCTGACCCGTCTTTCTCCGGTGCTTGAATTCGGATTCAGCCGCCTGGCCCGAGATAATTCGCACGCGATGACTCCGGAAGCGGCGGCTTTCTATCGGGGACGATTTTCTGCCGTACGAACGCTTTCGCCGAGAAGCCCGGCATTGATTGCCGTTTCCAAGCTACCGATTGAGGTTCCTTACCATAGCGTAATCGGACAGCGCTATCGAGGTCCGAAGGAACGAGGATCGGATGGGGTGGTGCCGTACTGGAGCAGCCATCTGGACGGAGCCGAATCCGAACTGATCGTTCGCAGTGGGCACGGAGTGATTGCTAACGACAACGCAGTGCGAGAGGTCATTCGAATTCTTCACCTGGAATTGGGGGTTCAAGATTCGAGGTTCAAGGTTTACGGTTCGAAGTTAGCCCGCCGGCCGGTGACGGCGTTTTTAGTCCCTGAGCGACAAATCGATCACCGGTAGGTCGCGAGCATGGCGTAGACGATGACACCGGTCACCGAGACGTAAAGCCAGGTCGGGAACGTGAATCGCGCCAGGCGGCGGTGAGCCGGGAAACGACCCGTGAGCGAGAAGAAGAAAGTAATCAGGATCATCGGCAGGGCCACTACTGAGAGGACAATGTGCGAGATGAGCAGCGGAAAATAGAGGTAGCGGACAAAACCTTGGCCTTGGAAGTGCATGTCGCCGTGCAAAGCGTGATTCGTGACATAGGTCACGAGGAAGAGTGTCGAAAAGACAAACGCGGTTAACATCGCCGTCCGGTGCTCACTAATATGCCTCGCCCGGATGAAACAGAAGCCGGTGATGAGCGCAATGGCAGACAAGCCGTTGAGCAGGGCATTTAGTGCTGGAAGAAAAAGCAGATGAGTGCCAGTGATGTCGGCGGGAGGATGATAATAGACGAGCCAACAAAGGAAACCGCTGGCCGCGGCGCTGATCGCGATAATACCGATGATTGCGCTCATTGGAGTCCGAGCGCTATCTCTGGTGGTCGTTGTCATGCTCTTAAAAAGTAGAGAGCACGGATTCTCCGCTTTGGCCAGCAGGCCGGTTTCAATTTTCTTGCGTACCGCTTTGCCTCCGTTCTGTTACTTCCCGAGATGAGAATTGAGCCCATAATGGTGGGGCAGAGAATCCCGGCGCGAATAGATCGAGAAAATGCGCCAGTACTGGGCGCGCCGAGATTCTCGCCCCCCCATTATGAGCCTCTTCCGAACACGAAACATTGAACGCGGAACTCGCAACCCGGGAATGCACGCATCTGATAGGTCACGTAAAGCAGACAGAGATGCCGTCAAGCGCGACACCAATGAGTTCGGTTGTCCAGGTCTCGCCCGCTGATACCGGGAGTGCGCGCGTCAGCGTGCCCGTCGTTACGATCTCTCCGGCTGCCAGCGGAGGATTGATCTCATCCTGGCCGAGAATCTCGACCAGATGACGTAGTGCGGATAGAGGCCCGCCCAGCACGTTCACCGCTCGACCGTGATCGCCGGTCACGCCGTCTCGCTTCAGATCAATTTCAAAGTTCGAAAGTGTTCCTCCCCAATGTTCGGCGTTCGCAGCCATTGAATGACAAGGCCCAACCAGCAATGCACCATGGAGGCCGAACGCCGCTACCGTGTCGGCGGCGGAAAACTTCCATCCCGGAAAAATCGACTGTACGATTTCGAAGCCGTGGGCGACCCACTCGATACTTTCCTGCAATGCTCTCTCATCCATGCCTGGAACCGGCGCGGACGCGAGCTTAAACACAATTTCCGGTTCTATTCGTGGTGCAGCCAGACCGCTCAGTGAGAACGTGCGGTCGATCCGGGCGAGGTCGTGGACCGTGCGGTTGTAGACGTAGCCCCACATCGGTGCATACACATTGTATTCGGCCCAAATGGTGCGATTCGTGAAGCCGATCTTTCGCCCCACCGGCACCTCACCGCGTCTCTCCCGCAAGTGTCTTATGGCAGCGGTTATGCGGTAAGCATCGGCCAGATCGAAAGAAGAAATCCGTGATGAGATTGGCTCGATTTGCCGGCCGCTATCCAGGGTGGCGAATACTTCGTCGGCGACCGTCTGAATGTCGATTTGTGCCTTCATACTCCCGCTCATCGCTTAAGATATCTTTAGCGGTTATTTAGGGGACAGGACACAAGTTAGAGTCGATTGGCTAAGAGGCGTCCGTTTTTGTTGTTTGCCGCCGCTGATTTCGACCAACTTGCTTCGGCGGTTGCCGTTTTTCCGGGCGGGCCAAATTGGAGATGCCGCTCCGCGCAAACATTGCAATGGTGCCCGCAATTCGGTCGGGTGTATGATCATCGGGGATTTCTCTGGTTATCAGACGGAAGAGCGAATAGCCATACAGAAAGTCCAACAACAACTTAACGTCTGCTTCAGGGGGAATCTCTCCGCGGTCTCTTGCTGCTTGAAAAGCCATCGCAGTAAAAGCTTGTCGTCTGGGAATAAAGACGTCGCGCAGATAACGGGCTCCTTCTTCTTCAAGCATCATTTCGGAGAGGATTAAGCGATAAAGTGCGCCGGCCGATTCTTTGCGCCAGAGACCCCAGATTTGTCGCAGCATGGCGGCGATATCCTTCGCGAGATCCTTTCCTTCCGGCGGGGAAAGTTCCCGCTGAACGACTTGATCGTAGACCTCCAATAGCAAAGCAGAACGCGAAGGCCACCATCGATAAATGGTCGGTTTGCCGCATCCAGCCAACTTGGCCACCGCCTCGATGGTAAAACGAGTCGGGCCCTCCCTGGCCAATACCTCAGTGGCCGCAGCGATAATCGCCTGATGCAGAACTGGATTGCGTCGATTTCCAGTTCTGGGGCGGGCAGACTTTTTTCGAGCCATAGGAAAAGGTCGGTTCAGCGGAACCTGGTCGCAAGCAAACAAAACTGGATCCGGGTTAGGAGGGGGCGGGATATTGGCTGGGAAGCGGATCATAAAATCACTTGACGCTCTATTGTAATTACGTTACGTAACGTCATACCATGAAACCGCGATTTCGGCCAGGAATTTGTTCCACCCGCTCACTCTTGCCTGTCCGGTCCTTACCTTTTCCAAATCGCTAACCACCTATGCTAGTAAAAGAAAATCCGATTTCCCGCAGCCACGCCGCCCCTCGACCGCCTGGGAATAATGTCAATCGCGCGGACAAACCGGCAAAAGGTCCGCGGCGCCGCATATTGATCATCGGCGCCATGGTTGGGGTCCTCGCCCTGTTTTTCGGTGTTCGGTATTGGGTCTATGCTTCTGCCCACGAGGACACCGACGATGCCTATGTCACCGGTTACACCCACCAGATCAGCTCGCGGATCACCGGCACGGTCGAACAGGTATTAGTTGACGACAATTGGCATGTTACTGCCGGGCAGCCGCTCTTAAAATTAGACCGGCGCGATTACGAAGTGGCATTGGAAAGAGATCGCGCCAGCTACCAGCAAGCCAAAGCACAACTATTGCAGGCGAACGCGCAGATACCGTTGGCCGAGGCTCAGTTAGCCCAGACACAAGCTCAGGCAGATTCGTCCAAAGCAAATTCCGACTACTTGCAACGCACTTTTGAGCGGAACAACCAGCTATTCTATCAAGGCAGAGGAGTTATCTCGAAACAAGACCTGGACACATCCCAATCTCAGGCGGCAACTAACCTGGCGACGTACAAAGCGAATCTGGCATCGGTAAGGGTGGCCACGGAAAATCTGAAAGTTGCCCAGGCCCAACAACAAGCTGCGGCCGCCCAAGCCGAAGCCGCCCTGGCCCAAGTTAAGAACTCGGAGCTCCAACTTTCCTACTGTACCATCGTCGCTCCCGTTTCCGGGCGCATCGCCCAAAAAACGGTTCAAACCGGGAACCGCGTTTCGGTGGGACAGGCTTTGATGGCCGTGGTCGAGGATAACGTCTGGATTGCAGCAAATTTCAAAGAGACCCAGCTCGAAAGAATCCGGGTCGGGCAACCAGTCGACATCAAAATCGATGCCCTCCCGCACTACCGGTTCAAGGGCCGGGTTGACAGTCTGCAACCGGGCACCGGTTCGAATTTTGCCCTGCTTCCACCGGATAACGCCACCGGTAACTTCATCAAGATCGTCCAGCGCGTACCCGTCAAGATTCTTTTCGATCCGGAAAGCATAAAAGCAGTTCGGGACAAAATTGTTCCCGGTCTATCCGTCGTTCCCAGTGTCGCCGTTACCCAAGCCCTAATCGACAAACCATTTCCGGACACTCCCGAAAACGAAAAACCGTCACGCCAACCGGCCAATCAGCCGATCACTCAAATTCGCGACGCCCGTCAAACCGGAGTGATGCACTGACGGATAACCGCAAGAGGAACGCAAAGATCGCGAAGAGAGAATTACGTTTTTAACCGGATTACCGATTACTGACTACTGATCACTTCTCATCTCTCAGTTCTCACCTCTCACACCGTGACAGCATCATCTGAAGAACGAGTTAGCATACGTACCTGGATTGCCGTCCTGGGTACGGTCCTGGGAGCTTTTATGGCGGTGCTCGACATCCAGATTACCAATGCTTCCCTGCGAGAGATCACCGGCGGGATCGCCTCCACGGCCGTCGAAGCTTCCTGGGTTTCCACTAGTTATTTGATCGGGGAAATTATCACTATTCCGCTCACCGCATGGTTGGGACGCGTTTTCGGGGTGCGCCTTTACCTTCTAGTGAATGTTACTCTGTTCCTCGTCTTTTCCGGGCTTTGCGGAACGGCCAGCGGACTGACGCAGATGATTGTGTATCGAGCGCTCCAAGGATTCACCGGAGGCGTCATGATTCCCATGTCATTCACAGTGATCAATACCCAACTGCCGCCTTCCAGACGCGCAGTTGGATTGGTCCTGTTCGGAATAACGGCCACCCTGGCGCCTGCCGTCGGGCCTTACATAGGAGGCCTACTTACCGACAACTACGGCTGGCCAATGGTCTTCTACGTCAATTTGCTTCCGGGTGCGGTGATGCTGGCCACCGTCTTTTTTGCGATCGATCCGGAACCCCTGAACCTGCCGTTGCTCTGGAAAGGCGATTGGCTGGGAACGGTTTTCATGGCGATCGGCCTTGGCTCGCTCATCGCGTTTCTGGAGGAAGGACAAAATGACGATTGGTTTACCAGCGTTTTCATCCAACGCTGCTTTGCGCTGGCCGTGATTTTCATTCCTCTCTTTATTATCTGCGAACTTATCAGCAAAACTCCGGTTGTTAATCTTCGATTACTCCGGGTCCGCAATTTAGGCTTGGCTTCGGCAGTCAACTTTTTACTGGGGGCAAGCTTATACGGTTCCGTCTTTCTTTTGCCGGAATATCTTGAGCAGGTCCAAAATTACAGCGCCAGCCAGACCGGCGAAGCGATGGTGCTGATCGGGCTTCCCCAACTTCTGATATTTCCCTTCGTTCCTCGTCTCATGAGAGCGTTCGATCTGCGTTTGATCGTCTTCGCCGGGGCGCTCATTTTCGGTGGCAGTTGCTTGTTGAATATTCACATGAATCCCGATTTTGGCGGACCACAATTTCAATTCGGCAATGTCATCCGGGCGCTCGGTCAGCCGTTCACCATCGTGCCTCTATCAGCACTCGCTACCGCCGGCTTATTAAGAGAACAACAGGCAGACGGATCAGCTCTTTTTAACATCATGCGAAACCTGGGCGGCAGCGTGGGCACCGCATTATTGAGCACCATGATCACTCAGCGTGAACAATTTCACGATTTCCGGATCGGAGAACGAGTCACGCCTTATAGCCCTTATGTGCAGCAGTTTCTATCAAACCAATCCGCTCAGAACCTGCAACATTCGGGAGATCCGGCCGGGGCATTGCAACAAGCCTACCGGATGCTCCAGGCTTCGGTGCAAACGAACTCGTTTGTCATGGCGTATAGCGAATGCTTTCTGGCGCTTGGGGTCATGCTCATAGTCGGGGCCGGCATGATCTGGCTTTGTAACAAAGCAAAAGCAGGCGGCGCCACTGCAGCTCATTGAATTCTAATTCCTCTAAATGGGGGTCAAAATCCGGCAATCAGGGTCATCAGTTTATGAAGCCCACAAGTAGTAATGACGGGCTCTTGGCAATATGGATGGATCTCACTGCGGAACCTGCCTGGAAATACGAAGAGTTACCTCCGTTTCTGTTACCTGGACTCATGCAGCTTCATTTGAGCGAGGTCAATGACTCAGAGCTCTCAAGGGCCATTTGGTTTTGGTTTCGCCGGCCCAAGCCGTCGCTTCATGATAGCGCCATGTTGATGGTTGCGGCGTTAGCTGTGCTGGTGTCGTTAATCATTGTGTTGGTTAACTGGCGGTTGGCTTCGGCGCCTAAACGCGCTGCCGAGGTAATTATTCTGCTGTTGCAAGTAGCTGTCGGAATTTGGGTGATCGTGAACCGGCGCGGGTTTCTTCGTTGGCGACGAGAATATGAACTCAGCGTTGATCGCGTCATTCGAACCATCTATCAGGGGTGGTGAAGGTGGTTTCGGTCCCCAACGCGGTGCTTGGAAGAACGCCCGCACCTATCGAGTCCATCTTGGAACGCGCTTTCCATTGGGTCATCCTGGCAGGGTTAATTGCTTAGACTGATCGAAATTCGGGCGACTTCGCAGACGAGGACGACTGATGCGAAGCAGGCAGGGCGGGTCCCGCAAAAGAAGGATAAGAAGTCGCGTCTTAGTGGCACGACAATTGCCACTCGGTTATAAGTAGCGTCCTGTCCCATAAATAACCTCGCTTTCGTGGCGATCAAAATGGGCCGACGGCGAAACCTAGGCTATTTATGGGACAGGACGCTAGAGCCAGAAATCGAATTATTGGATGATTACCGCCTTTCGCCCGCGACTCTCGTATGGAGGAATCCTTAAGTGCGTACTCGTACTCTTTCTGTTTTCTGGCTGCGCCCATTTCGTCAAGATTTCTTACCCGTCGGCAGCATCAATTCATCCAAGGTTTGACCAGCTGTTTACAACCTGGGAAGGCCAGCGTGTTAAAGTGGTATGGACTCCTACGTTGCGTGAGGAAGCTCTCAAATATCTGCTTCGTTACGACCAAGTACTTCTCGCAGATGCGATCCGGCAAAAAGGTCTGCGACAAGAATACAAAATAGCCGGGAAAGGCACACCTCTGGTTGTCCACAGTAAAAATCCCGAAAGCAGCTTGAAGGAAAAACATTATCCGACAACCGGGATTACCCTTG
>JAFAVN010000383.1 GCA_019242435.1 Verrucomicrobiota bacterium
ACTGTCACTGGAAATCTTAGCTGAAAAGTTCACGTTGGCTCGCTGGGCCTTGAACGCCCTGAGCGATCGTTACCTCAGAGCGCAACGCCAGAGTTACTTCGGGTCGCCTGGAGCCTGAAACCACGGATGGACGCAGGTAAGGACCGGATATAAAAGGCGAACCACGGATGACCGCCGAGGGACATCAATTGGGACTTAACCGCGAATGCACGCAAATCGAACGCCAATTTTAGCCACAGATCAACGCAGACCGACGCGGACCAGCTTAGTGCTGGTTGAATGAGCAGCTTTGTTCGGCAGCTCCCGTCGCAAGACGCCTTTTGCCTGCGGAACCTTAAGGAGTCTGATCACCAAATCAGTAATCACCCATCACCAGCCACTGCCCGCTTGGGCAGTCGCTGTTTCACGGCAAGCACCGAGGCGAACAGGTCCCCGCGCTCTTTGACACGCTGCAGGACGTCCCCAGTTTCAAAGGTTAATAGGCCTGGATCGCCTTTCTTCTTGGCAGCCGTCACCTCCTCCCAGCTCACGGGCGTCGAGACGGTGGGATGTTCCTTTGCTCGCAACGAGTAGACACAGACTGTCGTTTTATGGTCGTCGTTCTGGCTCCAATCGACGAATACCTTGCCTTTACGGAGGCTCTTCTGCATTTTTGAAACCACCAGGTCGGGATGAGCACGCTCGAGGTTCTGTGCCACTGCCCGGGCAAAAGCTTTGGTGCTGTCATAGCGTGTTCTGCCATTTAACGGCACATAGAGCTGCAACCCCTTGGAGCCGGAGGTCTTTGGAAAAGAGCGCAGGTCCAAGCCGTCAAAAACCTTTTGCAATAACAACGCAACTTCGCAGCAATTAATCAAATCGGCCGGCGGGCCAGGATCCAGATCAAATACGACGAAGTCGGGACACTCAAGTTTTGGTGCCCGATGTAAAAAGGTATGGAGTTCGAGATCGGCCAGATTCGCCGCCCAGACCAAGGCCGAAAGCTCGTTCATCACACAATAATCGATAAACCCTTCTTTGCGCCGGCTGGAAACGCGCGCGGTATCAACCCAGTCAGGCCGACCTGGCGGGCACCGCTTTTCGTAGAAGAAAAAACCTTCCACTCCATCCGGGTACCTTTTAAGACTGATCGGCCGATTTTTTAGATGGGGCAATAACACCGGTGAGATTGCGATGTAGTAGTCGATCACATCGGCTTTGGTGAAACTCGCGGCCGGGTAAAGAACCTTCTCGAGATTCGTTACCTTTACCTGTTTGCCATCAACTTCTAAGACGCCTTGCTTAGGCACGGCATTATCCTTTCAAATATTTTCGGGTGTTGAGATTATATCGTGTTCGCAGCAGTAACGTTAACTAGTGGTAAAGAATTGACCTGGATTCGGAACCAGCGCCAACCAGGCTTGCTCAATTTCTGATCACCTGTACCTATAAAGGTTTCGCTCCTACAGAGCCTACTCGATCCTCGGAGACTTCGTATGATGAAGAAAATTTTCAATGCACCAATCCGTACCTTTATCGCGGGACTGTTTGCTGTGCTCCCCATCATATTAACGGCGGCAGTGATAGTCTGGGTCGGAAGTCTGGTTGATCGTTTGGTCGGGCCGGAAAGCGGAATCGGCCGGCTGCTGACTTCCATCGGGCTCAGAGTCGTCGAAACCCGGATACTAGCTTATTTGGTCGGGATAATTCTCGTGCTTTGCGCGATCTATTTTCTAGGATTGTTTGTAGAAGCCGGCTTACAGAGCCGGTTCCATGCCTTCGTGGATAACAGTCTCGGCCGCATCCCCCTGGTTGGCAATGTTTACGCGCTAGCGCACCGATTCGTCGGCATGCTGGATCGAAAAGAGCAGAAGACCGACTTAAAAACGATGAGCCCAGTGTGGTGCTTCTTCGGCGGTGTGGACAGTACAGCCGTGCTGGCTCTGATGCCGACTCCGGAACCAGTCCTGCTCGAGGGACGGCGTTGCCACATTGTTTTGGTCCCGACAGCTCCGATACCGTTTGGAGGTGCACTGTTTTTCGTACCGGAGGAATGGGTCAGACCAGCGTCGGTGGGAGTTGAAGGGCTCACGAGTATCTACGTATCGATGGGGGTCTCGGCTCCGCAGTATTTCCCGGCCGATGCCGCCGCACCCGGTAGCAACAAGCAGGAACGGGCATAAATGGGCGGCAACCATGGGCCGATTGAGCTCCTCGCGGAACGCATCACCGTCGCTCCCGACCTTCCAACTCTTCCATCCTTCCACTCTCCGATCCTGCTTGTAGATTACAACACGTATGACTGATCCAACCCAGCAGCCGGAAGGTGAACCGATGATCCGGGCAATAGCTATGCCGGCGGATGCAAATCCGTCCGGGGACATCTTTGGCGGCTGGTTGATGTCACAAATGGATCTAGCTGCAGCCAACGCCGCCAGCCGACGTTGCCGGGGACGGTGTGCGACTGTGGCTGTCGACGGAATGGTTTTTCATGAGCCGGTTTTCGTTGGGGACGAAGTCAGCCTCTACTGCCGGATCGTGAGCATTGGTAGAACTTCGATGGCAGTTCACGTCGAAGCTTGGCGGCGGAGCCGGACGGATCAGTTCAGGTTAAAAGTCACTGAAGCCACATTCACTTTCGTTGCCGTCGACGAAAACCGAAAGCCCAGGCCAGTACCCAAACTGTCGCCAGACTCGCGTGAGGCTCGTCTGGATAACAAATGACAAACGGCAGATGACAAATGATGAACTGGGACCGAGCGGTCGCCGGCGCAAAGCAACCCTAGAAGGAAAGGGAGGTAGATCTTCCAGGGGTTCCACTGAGGAATTTGTCATTTGTATCCAAACCAGCTTCAAGCGAGTTTGGCGGCTGCCAGGGGTCATTGCCGAGCATCGGACCGATCGATGTACGCAGGAGGATCGGGCCACCGGACGAGGCGGCGTACTCGAGTAGAGAGAAACCACAGGCTGGGGTTTCGACTCGGGCATCAAGGGCCAGGTTTAAGGCAGCGGCGGAGGCAAGCAGCTTTTGGGCATCACTTCTGGGCAAATACCTGTCTGCATAGATTATGATGTCTAGATCGCTTCGCGTCGTGGTCACGCGGCGCCCGGTGGCGAGTTCGAATCCCAGGCTTCCGCCGGGTCCCCAATCGGATCTGGTAAACCACCGCCAGGCCGCCAGAAGATCACGCAGTCTTCGAATCGCCGACATTTCAGAGTAACTGGTTCCGCTTAACCCTTCTAGTAACTGTGGGGGGGTTACGACTTGCTGGATTGCGTCTATCGGACTGTATGCAGCCCATCTTTGTGAGCGTTCGAGTCCGCGAATGCCGACTGGAACTCGATCTTGTTCTACAGTGCCCCGCCTGACTACAACCACGGGGGTTTTTTGCAGTTCTGGCAAAACCCACGCGGGCACGCCTGGGTCGCGGTCGAAGTTTGACCGGACGAAGTCCACCGAATCGACCTTCAGCAGGTAGTGAGGCACAAATCGCGACCATTCCATACCGCCTGCTAACGAAGATACCCGAGCAGCGCGGTACCTTCGGTCACGGTAAAGATCCGGGCAGTTGACCACAATTTTAGTCAGCGGTTCCATTGTTCCATCAGCCGGGCCCGCACTAACCGGGAGGCTTTTCGCGTCGTGCGCGCACCCTCAGATTCAATGCGGTTACGAAGGTCGCGCGGTCTAACCATGGCATCTTGAATCGCCCCAATAACTTCAGCCCACACCAGCTCGATGTCCTCTGCCGTTGGGCTTCCCGGATCAGAAACGTGAAGTAGCTTATGCAATAAGCCGAGCTTTGCGTAATCCCTGACATTGTAAGATAACGGAGTTACGGTTTGAGCCAGCTCGTCCAACTGCGGAACGGTTCGCCGAGTCACGCGAGCCGCGGCTTCTTTGTGCATAGCGTGAATCAGCACACCATCATCATCCAAAGCCAGGAGCCGGTTGGCTTGATAACCGTGGGTGAGAAAACCGCCGGAGACGGCATGCCCAACAATGAGCGCCACGATCGGATGCCCGGTGAGGCGGGCGGAAACATATGCATCCGACGCGGCGGCCGCGGCCAGATGAATCCCCCCCGTCTCTTCTCGCCTGCCGTAAGCCTGGCTCTTCACATCGACAATGGCCACAATTGGCCGTTTTTCCCTCTCTCTGTCCGCCTCCGTCACTTCGCGGATACGAGCAGCCAGAGTATACGCTTCCTCCAGCCCGACCTGGCCATGGCGCGCACAGGGAAAACGGCCATTGAGATCCGGGACCACGCACAGCAGTCGAACCTGCTTCTGACCGACGAAGACATCGGCAGCTAACACGGATTGCGGGTCGCCCGGCATCGCTGAATCGCGACCGGTTAGCGCCTTAAACCATGTCCGACCCCTGGTTCCAGAAAACTCGTCCGATTGACGGCGTTGGCGCTCGTTTGTCACCGGTTGGGCTGGTTCCGTCATGGTTGCTCCTTCCTTTTGTGGTTTGCCCAGGCATACAGCTCTTCCGGGCTCCATTGCCGGGAAGTATCCAGCGCTGCGACCCGCGATCGATAGCGGTCCACTTGTTCACTGCGATGGACCGTAGGGATTCCTCGAGCGATAAAATGGCGAACAGTTTGCGCGATCTGTTCTGCATCATCATCGACCAGAACGTCTGCTAAACCTTGATTATAGCGTTGCCGGCCGCCGGTAATTGACCAGACGAGTGAGCGATCACTTGCATCAAACTCTTCCAGCCCTGATTCCTGCTCAATGACTTCCGGACCATTCAGCCCCAAACGAGCTTCTCGGGTCATTACTACATAACTCGAGACACCAGCGGCTAACGCCATACCACCGAAACAGCCGACCGTCCCTGCCGTAACCGAGATAACAGGAGCAAACTTCCGCAGGGAAATTATCGAAGAGATGATTTCTGCGACTGCGGCCAGGCCAAGGTTCGCCTCTTGCAGACGGACACCACCCGTCTCCAACAACAATACTGCATTTGTGCGGACGCCTTTTTCATTATCCAGACAAGCCAGATCCAACGCAGAACTGAATTTGGCTCCCGAAACTTCCCCTATGCTACCGCCTTGGAACGCGCCGGCGATGGCGATAACTACCGCCTGCTGTCCCCCGATGATTCCTTTCATCACCACGCAGCCATCGTCCGCTTGCGGAACGATATTTTGGAGTGGCAGCCAGGGTGATTCGATCCGGTCAAATGGCCCGGCCAGTTCACGACCGGTCTGCGAATCGAACAGGCATTTAGCTCGATCGCGGGCGCTTAATTCGATAAAACTACGCCGCTTGAGATACTCTCGGGAAAAGATCGGCTCGCTCACTTTTCGCTGGCCTCCACCGCTTGCTCGAGGCGCAGGAGCACAACCCCGGGAGTGGCGCCGGCGTCGTTGATCTCGACTCGAGCTGCGCCGTCATACCGGCTGAAGAAACGGTCCAGGACCGCTTTCCAAATCTTTTGAAACCCGCCGGCGCTCGTCCGAACGCAGACCGACGCAGTCGAACCTTCCAGAGGCTCAAGTAATACTTCCAAGTCGCCGGAACCTACGACTCCGACATGCGATCTCTTCGGCACTTTGCGTCTGGCTGGATAGCTAAATTCAAACTGTTCCATGACTATGCTCCATTGTGCTTTTGTCTGGATGTATATCCGGTTGATTACGTTCGACAGCATCAAGAAATAAAACTCCGGCCAAGAGGTCGGCGCTTCCCCCAGGCGAAGCATCCAACGTCAACAGCCGGCGATCCAATTCCAATAAGCGTTCTCGACCGGATGATGAACCCGCTCCACCTGCCCGCATCACAGACACAGCCCCATTTTTAGCCGCCATCAGGGCGGTTTTACCGCCACGGTAAAGCAAGCAGGTGTCATCCAGTTCGGCCATAATGCTTAACAGTGCATCGATGCGCGCTATGTGCTCGGGAGCATTGTTGTCTCTTCTTGCCCTGAGCATTGGCAGCCCTAAAAAGACAATGTGCGGGAAGCCGCGCATGGCCTCACCTCGTGCGCCGGAGACTCCATATTTTTTGGCGACCTCCTGGCCATGTGAAATTGACGCCGAAAATTGCGGATCCTCGAACGAAGCGATCACTCCGGCGGCGCTGGTAACGGTGAGAGCATCGCAATCCGGTCTGATGGCGGAAGCGGCAGCGAGCAATCCCAGAGTCCAAATCGCCCCCTTATGCGTGTTGCTGCCTCCGGTTGCCTTCAACATAGCAGTTTCCGCCTCCCGCCCGACGACGGCAAGAGTTGCTCGAAGAGATACATCGAGGCGCCGGCCCGTGGATCGGTAAGCCATCTTGGCAATGAACGGTTCGACAGCCAGCGCCGAGCGTCTCATCATATCCAGCGAAAGATCGCTATGCGCACCTGATCCACGGCGATCAACCAGGCCTGGTTTAGGCGTGAGCTCGGCCTCAGCGATCAGGGCTTGTCTAGCCAGGGCGCCCAATGCCAAGCCATGTAATGGATAGCGCCCCTCCAGCAAGCCATGTGCATTGAGGTTCATTGTTTTACCGAACAATCCCGATTTGAAATACGTCAAATTTAAATAGGAAAAGAAGGTAAACGGATATGAAAAAGGTGTGTATTCTATTGGCAATTGTTTCGCTCTCACCATTGGTGGTTTCTAAGGCTGGTGCTGGGCCGATCAGCGAGGGACCATTGCACTGGACAGCGAGACATGTCAGAAACGCGGCCGTGACAACGGCGAATGTAGGCCGAAATATCGGTAGGAGGATCGATTACCGGGCTCACCAGGTTCGCAGAGCACTGTAATAACTAGATCAAACTGCGATCCCCCCGCCCACCCGTAAGGCGATTCCCTAGATTCCGCGGAACCGCCGCGGATGGGGTGGGCTTTTAATCACAATCCAAGGCAAGTTTTGCAACCACCCGGAAACGTCCTCTTCGTTTCTGGCGCTGGCTGGATTTTTGCTGTTTTTAAAAATCCGGAGCTCTCTATTCCGAACAGAGCAGCGGTCGGACAATGCCCCTTCATGGGTTTCGTCCCGCAGCGGGTTTTTGCTTTCGATAATTTTCCCAGGGGATTGCGTTTCGCTCCAGGAGAATCGACGGTATTAGAAGGTTCCTTGAATTCAACCGGAGATGGATCTGGATATTTCTGCTAGGCTAGAACAACGACTTGGGCGGGTACACGCCAGGCAGCGACTCGGCATCGAGACGGAACATGAACAGCGGATTTTTGGGGGCGGGCTTAACTTTTTCCATATTGAAAACTGGTACTCGATTCATTCCATCATTCGTAATTCTCTGAAATTAACCGGTCTTTACAACCAGGGACGCAGAAACGCAGAGCGCATCCAGGTGCGACATAACCGGGTTGAACGCGCGGATATTCCCATCGCATTTAATGGATTTACAATATTGCATATCACCGATCTCCACGTTGACATGAATGAGGGGGCAAAGCGATGTCTAATCGGACTGCTTGCAGGCCTTTCCTATGATCTGTGCGTGCTAACAGGTGACTACCGCGGTGAAACTTACGGCCCATTTGCTGACGCTCTTAAAGGAATGGCCGAGATACGGGCAAATTTGAAAGGATCAATTTTTGGCGTGTTAGGCAATCACGACACGATCCGAATGGTTCCTGAATTGGAGGAAATGGGCATCCGGATGCTGTTGAACGAATGCGAGATAGTCGAACGGGCTAACCAGCGCATCTATCTGGCGGGTATTGATGATGCCCACTATTATCGAATGGATAATATCGAAAAGGCTGCCTCCGAGATTCCCTACGGTGCGTTCTCCATCCTGCTATCGCACACGCCGGAGATCTATCGGCAGGCCGCACATGCGGGCTTTGGTCTCTTACTCAGCGGGCATACACACGGCGGCCAGATCTGCTTACCTGGTTCGGTCCCCATCACCCTCGACTCAAAATTGCCTCGCCATTTGGCCGCTGGAGCGTGGAAGTATCACCAGATGTGCGGGTACACATCGGTAGGCGCTGGATCGTGTGTAGTGGCAGTGCGGTTGAATTGTCCACCGGAAATCACCTTACACACCCTCCATTCTTCACAGAAGCCTAGCGTGCCAC
>JAFAVN010000618.1 GCA_019242435.1 Verrucomicrobiota bacterium
ACGCGCGCAAGCAGTCGCCGAACAATTGCATAGACAAGGCATTGTGCCGTCCCTGGTCAAAGGATACGGAAAGGCACTCCCTATCGCTTCGAACAACACCGCGGAAGGTCGAGAGCAGAATCGGCGGGTCGAAGTGTGGCTCCATTGAGCTGAACGCTTTACAACCGAAGCCAGGCTTTTCCGCGATCTAGAAGAGCCGCCGTTTGACGTTGAATCAAATGAGAGCTCTTTGGAAAGGAACAATTAGTTTCGGTCTTGTTAACATCCCAGTGTCGCTCTTTCCGGCGACCCGGTCCGAGGAGTTAAAATTTCATCTGCTGCGCCGCTCTGATTTAAGCCCGATCAGTTATAAAAGGGTGGCAGAGGCTGATGGGAAGGAGGTCCCCTGGGATCAAATCGTCAAGGGGTACGAATACGAGAAGGGCGAATACGTCGTTTTGAAGGAAGAAGATTTTGCCAGAGTTGATGTCGAAGCAACCCAGACCGTTGACATCATCAACTTCGTTGAAATCGACGAGGTCGATCCGCTCCTTTTCTACAAGCCGTATTATCTTGAGGTCCAGAAGGGGGGAGACAAGGCCTATGCGCTATTGCGCGATTCTCTCGTTGAAAGCCGCAAGATCGCTATCGCCAAGGTCGTCATTCGCGCCCGGCAACATTTAGCGGCGGTGAAGCCTCAAAAAAAGGGCCTCATTCTGGAGCTCATGCATTTCCCGGAGGAACTCGTCGATACTTCGGAATTCAAAGCACCGGTCGCGAAATCGATCCGCAAGAATGAAATGCAGATGGCGAAGCGGCTCATCCAAGGTATGTCTTCAAAATGGGAGCCAAGCCAGTACGGCGACGAATATCACGAGGCACTCGAAAAACTGATCGAGCAAAAGATCGAGAGCGGCGGTAAAGCGGCTCCTCCCCCAGCTAAGAAGAAGCGTCCTACCAACGTAGTGGACCTGATGTCAGTCCTCCAAAAGAGCCTCCGCGAAACGGCCGGCGAGAAGAAACCGGAGAAGCCGGCAAAAAAATCTCGGGCGAAAAAACACAAGAAAGCGGCCTGAAAAGAAAATGGCCACTGTGAATGTCCTCTGCTAGGGGACAACCCGCCGTCAACAAGTCACGATTCGTCCTAACCCGCCGCACAATCTCCCTGCGAAAGGCCCGGCAGCAATATTTGATTATTCTGAGGTTACGATATAAAGCGGAAAAAGGTGTCAACTTGAATCGCACGCGTCTCGATTGGGAGCTACCTCCTTCTATGAAGACTCCAGATCATACCATCGCCGAAGTTTTCCCCGAGTATATCGGCGGTGAGGTGGTTGCCGACAGCGCGACCCTAAAATGGTCAGGACTTTTCGTGCGGCGCTATCGCTTTCCCAGGGTCGTGGACGGTTTTCTGGTGCCTGCGACGGCAGAGCCGTTAATCGCGGCAGTTATTGCGGGCTCAGCTGAGTTCCAGGAAAGAGAGGTTGGCGGAGCTTGGTTAACTCACCAGGTACGGCGCGGAGACCTTTTTGTCACGCGGTCCACGACTCCTTATGAATTGCGTTGGCGTTCCCCACTGGGAGCGGAGTTAGACGTGATCCACATCCACATTCCCGTAGAAGAGTGTCTTGCGGCGTTCGAAATACTCTATCCAGGGAAGAGTTATGAGGTTGAGGTTACCGAATTCTTTGGTCGCGATGAAACGCTCGCCTATCTGAGTTTTGCTTGCGCAGAGATGCTATCCGCCGGGACCACGGCCGGCTCGCAACAGGTGAGGGCAATCGCCCACCTTTTCGCGATTCATCTCGGCGAAAAATACACCAACATCGCAGCCCGGAAGTCTGACTATCGAGGCGGCTTGCCGATCACTCGCCTGCGTAAAATTCAGGATTATGTCCGCGCACACCTCACGGAAGATATTTCAATAGAGACGCTGGCCGAATTGGCGGAACTGAGCTCCTTTCATTTCTGCCGGGTATTTAAGCAGGCCACCGGGATGACGCCTCTGCAATTCGTGACCCGAGAGCGCATGCTCAAAGCGCAGCGGCTGATTCGAGAGACACCTCGCAGCCTAATCGAAATCGGACTTGAAGTCGGGTACACCAGTCCAAGCTATTTCGCTCAGGCATTTCGGCGCGCAGTGGGTAAATCTCCCAGCGGTTTTCGCAATGCGCTTTCGGAGTAAGGAATGCGCGTTTTTTGCGCAAGAATACGACAAGCGTAGCACGATCCCGGGAGCGGTTAGGCAGTTGATGGGCGATGGTTCGGTGCAAGCTAAACTGTCATGTCTATTTGTCACCGCGCGTTCCTTCAAACCACCCGCACCCTCGTAGCCATCTTCTCCCGCTGGCGCTGGCAACGGCCATCGCTCGGGCTCTGGGAGCTTTCGAACGCCGACCGGCGCCGCCGCATCTGAGGAGGAATCCGCCAAGCACCCACACCGTATGAAAATAAGATTAACCATCAAAGAGCGGACACTAACCGCCACTTTGCAGGACAACAAAACCGCCCGAGACTTTCTTTCCCTGCTGCCTCTCACCTTGACACTGAACGATTTGTTCGGCCGGGAGAAATTCGGACATTTGCCGCGAGCGATTTCGGAAGAGGCAGAACGGGCGCACACTTATCAAGTTGGAGAAATGGTTTATTGGTCCCCGGGTCCGGATGTTGCCATCTTCTATCGGCATGACAGTCAGTCAATTCCCGATCCCGGTATCATTGTTATCGGTAAAATCGATTCTGAGGTTGACGCTCTCAACGTGGACGGTCCAGTTACGGCGACGATTGAATCAGCCGGTCAATCAGCGAACCAGACACAAGCAGCCGAAATATCGAGCGCTCTTCCGGCAGCTGTACCAACGCTCGACGATCTTCGGAAGGTTGCGCCGGCGTTCGCTCGATACACCGAAGGCCCTCTTTTGAATGGGCTATGGAAGCGCCCCGATCTATCGCCACGAGACCGCAGCATCACTACCGTAGCCGCCTTGATCGCGCGTAATCAGGCGATCGAGATGCCTTACCATTTCAACCTGGCTCTCGATAACAGGGTCAAGCCAAACGAGCTTTCTGAGATCATCACGCATCTCGCCTTCTACTCTGGTTGGGCCAATGCTACGCTCGCGGTGGCCGTTGCGAAAGATGTTTTCGCCAAGCGCGGCATAGTGTCGGATCAGCCACCGTCGGGTGACCTTCTGCCGATCGACGAGGCCGCCGAAGCACAGCGCGCGGCCCGAGTTGAACAAGATGCCGGCTCCATTGCTCCGGGAGTTGTGCAGTACACTAGCGAACTCCTGTTTCATAACCTCTGGCTACGCCCGGCTCTAACACCGCGGGACCGTAGTCTGGTTACGGTTAGCGCCCTCATAGCCTCAGGCCAAACTGCACAGGTCACCTACCATCTCAACCGCGCGATGGATAACGGCCTAACCAAAGCGGAGGCCTCGGAGATGCTCACCCAGTTGGCTTTCTATGTCGGCTGGCCGAATGTCTTTTCCGCGATACCAGTCGTCAAAGGGGTTTTTGAGAAACGGCCAAACTAGGGGTTCGTTATATCGAATCTAAAAAAATAATCTTCTTTGCCGCGAGCAAGACAGAAGGAGAGAGCAATCATTATGGCAAGCGTATCCCCCCTGAAGCGCAGCAGCCCGGAAGCCGAAGGCATTCCCTCGAAGGCGGTCCTGGAGTTCGTGCGGGCACTCGAAAAACACGTCCATCCCCTCAGCGCCGTCGAGGGTTTCGTGCTTCTGCGTCACGGGAATGTAGCGGCCGAGGGTTGGTGGAGACCATATGGTCCCGAATGTCCTCACCCCCTGCAATCACTGAGCAAAAGCTTCACCTCCAGTGCCATTGGCTTGGCGATTCAAGAAGGTCTGCTTACGGTGGACGATCCAGTCCTGAAGTTTTTTTCTGAAGATGCCCCTGCTCAGCCCTGCGATAACTTGAAGGCCATGCGAGTGCGACACCTGCTCTCCATGAACACCGGCCATAAGCAGGACACGACCGAGCAGGTCTACCAGCACCTTTATCAAATCAATGTATTTGGTCCGAGGCTGCACCAGAAAGAGCTGACTAGACGCACTCCAGGTGGCTGGGACGACAATTGGCCCAGGGTGTTCTTATCGTTGCCGGTTGAACATCAGCCCGGCAGCTGGTTCGTGTACAACACGGCCGCGACATACATGCTATCGGCCATCATCACCAAGCTGACCGGCCAGTCCGTGCTGGATTACCTGCGACCGCGACTATTCGACCCGCTCGGCATCGAGAATCCCTTTTGGGAAACCGACCCCAAAGGTGTCAGCCTTGGTGGGTCGGGCCTTCACGGTACTGTCGAGGATATTGCCCGGTTTGGCCAATTGTACCTGCAACAGGGCACGTGGGATGGTAAGCGGATCCTCGCTGAGGAATGGATCGCTGAAGCGACGAGTGCCCATTCGGATAATAGTAATACTCAGACCAACCCCGACTGGACCGCCGGCTATGGTTATCAGTTCTGGCGTTGCCGGCACAACTGCTACCGTGGCGATGGCGCCTTCGGGCAATACTGCATCATCATGCCCGAGCAAGACGCTGTGTTAGCTATGATCGGAGGTCTCCAAGACATGCAGGCGGTCCTGGATAAGGTCTGGCGAATTCTGTTGCCAGAGATGCACCGAGAGATTCTAACTGCCGATCCGGCAGGTCAGGAAACGCTACGGGAAAAGCTGGCGGCACTATCGCTGCCGCTCTCAACAGGGCGACCTTTGTCGCCAGTCATGGACCAATGGTCGGGCAAGAGCTACAAGCTCGAAACTAACTATCTTCAGATCGAGAGCATAACAATTGAGTTCAGAGAAGGCCGCGACAAGCTCACGCTGCGAGACGAACGCGGCGAACATACATTCCAAGTCGGCTACGGCATGTGGCTGAGGGGAAGCACCAGCCTTCGCGGGTACGATGACGAGCCCGTTGCGGCAAACGGCGCCTGGACAGCAGAAAATACCTATGAAGTTAGATTCTGTTATTATCATACCTTCTTCTGCCCGATCTTCCGCTTTCATTATATGAACAGCGAACTACAAATCGAGGTCGAGCCGAACGTATCCTGGCAGCCTCTGAAGATACCGACTATTCGGGCGCACGTTTTTTGAGGTTCAGTTCTTATCTATGGAGAACCAAATGAGTAAATGGTCAACAGACGAACTGCGCCGGATCGACCATTTCTTCGCTGACGACCAGGGGAATCTCATCCAGGTGTTAGCCCTTTAAGCCGGCCACTGCGATACCTTCAATAATGTAACGCTGCAGAAAGACGTACACCACCAGCGGTGGAAAGGCGGCTAAAAGCGCACTAGCCATAACAACTTCAATCGTAGTGTATGTCTGAAAACCGAAAAATTGCGCCATGGTAACACTGATCGTATACCACTCAGGCTTCGTGGTTATAACGAGAGGCCAAATGTAGTTGCCCCACGCCGCTATGAAAGAAAGAATGCTGATGGTAATTAACGCATTCCGGGATAGCGGCAAAACAATCCTCCAGTAGAGAGCGAAATGTGATGCGCCATCAATGCGCGCCGCATCTAACAGTTCGATCGGGATGCTCTCCATAAACTGCCGCAGAACAAACAGGGCAAAAGCGGATGCCATACCAGGCACAGCCAAACCTTGTAAAGAGTTAGCCCAGCCAAGACTTGTTACGACGCGATAGAGGGGAATCAGGGTTACCGCGAAGGGCATCATGAGGCCCGACAAGGCAATCAGAAAGAGAGCATGTTTGCCTGGAAAAGAATAGAAGGTGAACTCGTAAGCGGCCATCGAGACAATCAGCAGCATTCCACTGACCTGGAGAACGGCGTACCCCGATGAAACCAAATAGGCTTGGAGAAAAGAAGCTTGAGACAAGGCCTGCTGCAGGTGGAGAAAGCCTGAGGACAAAGAGGTAGGATAAAGGTGAGGCGTGAGCGCCGCCTCCGACCCGCCTTTGCTGAAGACGATGTTGAATATCCACAACATGGGGAACGCAGTCACGACCAGCCAGACGAGGGCGAAACTCCAGGCGATAAGCCCTGTAACGCTGATTCTGCGAGCTAAGAGGCTTCTGAGCAGGCCTCCGTTCCGAGATAGGCGGCGGGAGGGGGATCGAGCATCCATACCTGTTGGGAGACTGGAATCGGCTTCCTGGCTAGAGCTCTCTCCAGCGGCGACGGATCGCCAGTTGAATGATCGTGATAGTCAGGATAAGTAGAAACAAAATGGCGGCGATCGCGGACGCCTCTCCAAACCGTCTACCCCCAAATCCGCGTCCCATAACGTCCATTACCGGGAATAGCATCCCTTGCAATGGCCCCCCATAGCCACTGAAGCTGGAATTAGTCATCAACCAGGGAAGATCGAAAACCTGCAGCGCTGAAATAACTGCATTTACAATGACTAGCAAAAACACAGACCCCAGAGCTGGCATCATAATAAACCGGATCTTGGCGAAGGCATTGGCGCCATCGATCGTCGCCGCTTCATAGTATTCGTTCGGTATGTTTTTCATACCGGCGAGGAAAATAACCATGTTGAATCCCGTGGCACGCCAAGCATCGGCCATAACTAACGCCGGGATCATATACGGAGGGTCGCCTAGCCAGTTTGGTTGGGGCAGTCGGACGAGAGTCAGACCCATATTGATCAAGCCGAAATCCGGGGTCAACAACCATCGCCAGATCACCGCCGTCAGGAAAAGCGGAATGACAGTGGGAAGGAAATATGCGCTCCGGAAGAAATGTGCTGTGAGACCCTTAAAACGGTTCACCACTAATGCAACACAAAATGCCAGCGTAATACCGAAAGGAACTGTAATCGCGACGTACAGGAGCAAGTTCGAAAAAGCTTTCGCGAATCTTGGTGAATCAATGACGGTAGCGTAGTTGTTCAACCCGACAAACGTCGGCGAATTGATCCCATTCCATTTCGTGAAGCTAATGGCAATCCCGTAAAGCATCGGTCCCAAAGTAAAAATACCGAAAAGAATGAAGAAGGGCGCGATCATCAAATAGCTTTTGGCATAGGCAGGAAAGCGAGATGGCTGGTTGGTGGTCATTGGGCATTCCTTCAACTCTTGAACAACCTCCAGAAAATCGCGGGAGAAGTTTCCGCAGTATGTAATTAATGGGCCGGTGCAGCTAGCGTCTTTGCCTCTCGGGTACCCTGGCGGTGCAGTGGGACATTAGTTCGGCGTCTGCAACCTGCGTTCGCTGCGTCGGCACGCCCCGTGACATAACCCCGAGGTCCTCGAGTACTGCGTCGACAACTGGCCACCGCGCACCTTGGCATCCCCGTTTTGCAGCCCGAAAATTAGGAAGATGCGGCTGGTCGTTGGAGGCATAAGTCAGTGTTAGACAGTAAGTCGATGATCCAAAGAATTGCGCTCAACGGTTTTGAAGAGATTGGTTCATCTGATCGATGGCGTTCTTGGCCGCCTGTTGCGGCGTTTCCTTACCGAGCAAGATTAAAGTGCCATTGTCGGCCATTGGCTGAAGAAACTGCTCGGGCAGGTCAGCCATCAGAGGAACTTCGGGGACCGCTGATTCAAATGCCTTGGACGTTAGTTGCAGCAGCGCGTTGTTTTTGATTTCGGGATCCGCGAGCACAACGTCATTGGAGACGTAGCGTCCGATACCAGCGGCAAATCGCTTCATTTGCGGGGCATCGGCTAAGAAACTAGCCCATTTCCAGGCGGAGTCAGTTTTGGTTGTTTTCAACACGGCTAGGAATTCGCCACCGTAGACGGCGCCGTGGGTATCTGCTGTCTGGCCAGGTATCAGAATGTAGTCATAATCCAAACCACTATTTTTCTTCGCTTGCTCAAAGGTCGGGTCAGCGAATGGACCGCTGACGAAAAAAGCCATCTTGTTAGTAGTAAAAAGATCGTTTGCCGCTTGGTCAGCAAAGCTCACATTGGAGCTGTAAGATTGGAACTCCTTCATGAATTGAAGCGCATCAGCGTACTTAGACACATCCATCGTTAAGGATTTGCCGTCCGGGCTCAATCCCAATTGTGCGCCTTTGATTCCGCCATAGAAATTCAGATGCGCCCATGGAAAATCCAGATACTTAGCCGACGCAAAGAAGCCGCTCTCTTTAATCTTCTTCGACTGGGCCAGCCAGTCTGCCCAGTCCTTGATACCCACAGCGGGATCTATTCCGGCCTTCTTTAGAACCGTTAAATTCCGATACAATATGCTCGCATAGGCTGTGAACGGAACGCCTAATATTTGGTTACCCTCTGTCAGGACCTTGACTGTCCATGGCGAAAACTGTTGTTGCCAGGACGCGGGCATCGCGTGCCACTCGGAGGAAACATCTTTGATGAGGCCTGCTTTTACGAGCGACCCGGCGAACGCGTATTGAGTGCTGATAACATCGGGCAGCGCACCTGACCCGGCTCCCATGACGACGCCGGACAAAATATCGGGCGCGGTTTTGCCTATCAAGTGAATCTTGATGCCAGGATTTGCGTTCTCAAATTCCGCCACAAATTTCTTGATCAGCGCACCGGCATCGCCAGCCAGAAAATCTTGAAAAATCCAGAAATCGATAGTCACAGGCTCAGCCGCTGCCGCCTTTGGGAGATCAGGCAAGAGAGTTGCCAGTATGAGGAGCGTAAACGCTGCTCGGTATAGGGTTTTCATAAACCGTTACGGGGTTGGGGGGATTAACCGAAGAACCCTTTCGGGTGAGTTCTTTTAGGTTCTGTCCGCTTGTATTTTGGAGCTTAATGGATTCGGATGTTTGAGTTAAGTGCAAAATACGAAACCAAAAGTAAGGTGGGGTTATGACGATTCTGCGGATGGACAACGTTGGCGTCGTTGTTGACGATCTCGCGGCTGCTGTCGCATTTTTTGTCGAGCTTGGTCTCGAGCTGGAGGGCGAGACGACAGTCGAGGGATCTTCGGTGGACCGCCTC
>JAFAVN010000112.1 GCA_019242435.1 Verrucomicrobiota bacterium
CCGTAGGAGCTAAATCTTTATAGTAATCGTAACCTAGAAGTGATGAGCCGCGTCCGCTGCGCTACGGCGCGCCTCCTAATTTTTAGGGGCGACAAAGCCTTGGCCGAGTGGGCCCCCAGGAGCGGCATCCAAGGACATGCATACCAAGGTTACTCGGGTTATAGCTTGCGTAGTCGCGAAAATGCTTATGCTTTTTTCCCGGCGATGCAGCCTGTTGAGGACCGAACTGTTTTGGTGTCTACTGGCAAAGACGTAATGACGATGTCAACTGAGGAAATTACAGAGAAGGTCAGGGCCGCGGGAAAATGGGTTGGTCCTCTGGAAGCAGAAATCTCAAAGGTCGTAGTTGGCCAGAAGGCACTGATAACTCGCCTATTAATAGGACTTCTGACAAAAGGGCACATGCTATTGGAGGGCGTCCCGGGTTTGGCGAAGACACTTTCCGTTCGGACGCTTGCCGCCTGCATCAGAACAGGATTCAAAAGACTGCAATTCACCCCGGACCTGCTGCCTGCCGACATCATCGGCACTCTGATCTACAACCAGCGAGACGGCGAATTCAGGCCGAAACTGGGTCCCATTTTCGCTAATCTGGTTTTAGCCGATGAAGTGAATCGTGCGCCAGCCAAAGTGCAAAGTGCACTGCTCGAAGCAATGCAGGAGCGTCAGGTCACGATCGGCGAACAATCCTACTCACTCCCTGATCCGTTTCTGGTATTGGCCACGGAAAATCCGTTGGAGCAGGAAGGAACCTACCGGTTGCCGGAAGCACAATTAGACCGGTTCATGTTGAAGATTAACATCGGCTATCCGAGCAAGGAAGAAGAACGCCAAATCCTCGATCTCATGGGGACCTCCGAGCCGGAAACTCAGGTTCAACAGATCATTGGCCCGGAACAGATCGTTGAGTCCCGGGAAATTGTGAACCAAGTCTTTATCGACGACCGGGTTAAGGACTACATAGTCGATATCGTGCGCGCCACGCGGAACCCAAAGCAGTACGGTTTGGATATGGATGGATTAATCAGATACGGTGCATCACCCAGGGCTACCATTTATCTGACGCTGGCGGCCCGGGGCCATGCCTTTCTCGAAGGACGCGGCTATGTAACGCCACACGACATCAAGAGTGTTGGAGCGGACGTGCTTTGCCATCGACTTATCGTAAGCTATGAAGCCGAAGCCGAACAGGTAACCAGTGAAACTGTTGTACAACGGATCTTTGCCGGCTTGCCGGTGCCTTAGGAGCGTGGCGCCCCGCGCATTAGCACTTTCCGGTCTGCGATCTGCTATTAGTTTTTCCAGTGCGTTCGACTGCTGAGATTCTGAAGAAAATTCGCCGCCTCGAGATCAGGACCCGGCGGATTGTCGAGACCGCTTTCTCCGGTGAATACCACAGTGTGTTTCGCGGTCATGGGATGAATTTCGACGAGTTTCGCGAGTATCAGCTAGGGGACGAAATCCGCACCATTGACTGGAATGTCACAGCCCGGATGAGTCATCCTTACGTCCGGAAGTACATCGAAGAACGGGAGCTCACCATTCTGCTCATGGTAGATGTGAGCGCTTCCGGGGTCTTTGGTACCGTCTCGATTTCAAAAAGAGAATTAGCGGCGGAAGTGGCTTCGCTCCTGGCCTTTTGTGCAGTTAACAACAACGATAATGTAGGTCTTTTGCTTTTTACCGACAAAACCGAACTGTACATTCCGCCCAAAAAAAGCCGGACACATGCACTTCGCATTATTCGCGAAGTCTTATACTACGAGCCGGCGCACCGCGGAACCGATTTGGTACAGGCGTTGGAGTTCATTAGCCGGATTAACTCCCGAAGAGCCGTCGTTTTCCTGCTTTCGGATTTTCAAAATCTCGATTTTGAGCATGCGGCTTCGGTCTGTAGTAAACGGCACGACTTGATCGCGGTCCCGATCGAGGATCCGGGTGAGCAGAGTCTGCCGCCGGCCGGATTGGTTCGCGTAGAAGACCCGGAAACCGGAGAAATATTCGAAGCGAATTTTTCCAGCCGCAGGGTCCAACGCGAGTTTGCCCAAGCAGCCGTGAAGCATCGAGAGGAACGAGATGCGATTTTTCACCGGCAGAAAATTGATTTTGTACCGCTGAGCACGGCCCGGGATTATTTTCCGGTTCTGCACAGTTTTTTCCAGCATCGCGAACAGAGACTCAAAAGAGGTGGATGATCTTTCTTGCCCTGACTCTTAGCCGGGAAACAGTCGAAGACATTCGAGGCCCATTTCCTACCGATAATGTGATTTGGAGTATCGTCCTGATCACGATTCTTCTAGTGCTGGCGGGTCTCGCTTATTTTTTCTGGCCGAATCCAAAGCCAAAAGCCACACCTGTCCCTCTCCCCCGCGAAGTTGCGAAGAGCCGGTTGAGCGAGGTAAAAACCGCGTCGGAAAGCATTGGCACGTACGAGCTAGCAGTTGGACTTTCTGCTATCTTACGTTCGTTTCTGGAGCAGCAATACGGGTTGAAAACAATCAGCAGAACCACTCAAGAATTCCTTATCGAACTAGGCGCGACAACTTGCCTCAATCCGCCTCAGAAGAGTGCCCTTCAGCGGTTCTTTTCCACAGTTGATCAAGTGAAATTTGCGCACGCGATTCCACCGGATGAACGGTCGGATTTAGTCGCGGAAGCCGCCGATTTCATAGAGCAAGCGCCGTAATTCTCATGGACTTTCGTTTTGCGCAGCCCTGGTTGCTACTTCTGCTGCTCGCTTTGCCGTTGATATGGGCCTGGCAACAGCTGGCCGGCTCGGCCAGCGTTCGTTATGCACCTGCCCGAATTTTCGAAAAAGGGGTCAGCCTCCGTCGATCTCTGATTCCGGCCGTCCAGAAGACATTCGTGTATGCTGCCAGCACCACCCTTTTATTGGGGTTGGCCAGGCCGCAGGCGGGAGTGGTTTCCGCAGAATTCCGGACTAGCGGCATCGACATCATGATTCTGCTGGATGTTTCCAGATCGATGCTGGCTGAGGATTATCAAATCGGAGGGGAGCGGGCCAGTCGCATCGAAGTAGTGAAACAGGTTACCGAGAAATTCATTGAGAACCGGCCGAACGATCGGATCGGTGTCATCGCATTTGCCGGTCGTCCTTTCCTGGTGAGTCCATTGACTCTGGATCATAACTGGCTGCTCGCTAACCTCAGTCGTTTGCAGATTGGTCTCACCGAGGATGGCACGGCTATCGGCTCAGCTCTGGTAAGCGGAGCAAATCGTCTCCGGGATTTGAAGGCAAAGAGCCGCGTAATCATTTTGTTGACAGACGGAGATAACAACGCCGGGAAGGTGCCTCCATTTACGGCTGCTGAAGCTGCTGCCGGGATCGGGATCCGAATCTACACGATCGGTGCGGGTACGAACGGTCTGGTGCCCTTTCCAGAAACTGACCGCTTTGGTAACAAATTTTATACGGAAGAATATATGCCGTTCCAGGAAGATGCCTGCCGTATGATTGCGAAGATTGGGCACGGCGAGTTCTTCCGAGCAGCTGACACCCGTAGTATGCAGGAAATCTTCGCCTCAATAGACCGGCTGGAAAAAACCGAGACGCAAGTCCAACACGTCCAGAACTATCAGGATCTGTTTCCCTGGTTTGTCACGGTTGGTTTAACACTCATCGGGGTTTCCACAATTCTGGGTGAAACGATTTGGAGGCGGATTCCATGACCTTTGGCGCTCCAGCAGGGCTATTTTGGCTGGTGTTGGTCCCAGCCATCGCCTTTCTGATGTGGAACGGAGACCGTTCTGCCAAGAAGCGCCTGCGCCAGCTATTGTCACCGGATCTGCTACCGGCGCTGGTCGATTCGCCTTTGAACTGGTTACGCATGGTTCGCCGTGTTTGTTTACTGTGCGCGCTTGCCTTTTTCGTATTTGCGTTGGCTCGCCCGCAATGGGGAGTGACACAGGAAACGATCGCCTACCGCGGCCGGGATGTGATGATCGCAATTGACACCTCCCGCAGTATGCTGGCTTCGGACGCATCGCCAAGCCGGCTCGGTCGGGCCAAGCTTGTCGCTGAAGATCTGATTGCCGCGCTGCCAAACGAAAGAATCGGCCTGATAGCGTTCGCCGGAGACGCCGACGTGCAAGCGCCGCTCACCATCGATCATGACACCGTCATCGATACTCTGAACCATTTAGATACAAATTCGGTGGCTCGAGGCGGCACTGACATTGCCGCAGCGATCCGGGTAGCCCAGCTCGCACTCGGACAAAAGGAAAAGTCTTTTCGCGCCCTGGTCCTGCTTACCGATGGTGAAGAGCTGGATGAAGATGGAGTAGAGGCTGCCCAGAAGGCGGCGGCGGCCGGGATCAGGATTTTCACGGTCGGTGTCGGCTCCCCGGCAGGCGCGCAGATCACCCTTCCCAGCGGCCAAGTTCTGCGGGATCGAGCGGGAAACGTTGTGGTCAGCCGATTGGATGAAAACCGGCTCCGATCGATTGCCGAAGTGACCGGCGGTTTTTACTTGCGGCTCACGAGCACGACCGCCTCTCGATTGATCAGCGAAGGCCTTCTGCATCTGGGGGACTCAAATACCACCAATCGGTCCCTGACCAAACCGATCGAGCGGTACCAGTGGCCGCTGTCGATTGGATTATTTTTTCTCCTGGTGGCTCTAGCGGCCGCAGATCGGATTAGAAAGACGCGTTTACCTCTCAAACAGGCAGCTGCTGTCCTCCTGCTCAGTTTCGCATTACCGGTCTCCAGCCGTGCGGCATCGGCCCTTGATTTCTATCGCAACGGTGATTACGAGTCCGCGTTAGATCTGTGGCAAGAGGAGCTCAAGGCGCATCCGCATGACCCTGTTCTAAACCTGAATGCGGGTAACGCTGCTTACCGGCTCGAAAAATTCCAGGACGCTTTCGAGAACTATGCGGAAGCAATGAACAGCCCAGATCTGAAGCTACGGCAGAACGCTTATTACAACGCCGGTAACGCGTTGTTCAAAGCCGGTGACAACGAAGAGGACATCGAGCGGCAATTAACGAATTATTATGACGCCAAGTACCAGTACGAGCAGGCTCTGGACTTGGATCCCAACGACGCGGCCGCTAAAAAGAATCTCCAACTCTTAATGCAGCGGATTAAAGAGGCGGAGCAGCAGAAAAAAGCCGCTCAGCAACGACAACGGTCTCGGCAGGGCAGCGGACAGAAGCAGAAAGGAAAAAGTAACCAGTCGGACCAGGATCAGTTGGGTAATGGCCAGCAAAGTGAACCCGACGAAAATCCCGACTCCAGTGATGGCAATGGCACAAACAATGAGAACCAAGCTCCTACTCCCGGTAAGAAAAAGCAGGGAGATCTGCGCGAGACACAGCCGCGGGATGCCAATCCTGAGAGCGGCCAGGAGAACCAGTCTCCCGACCAGAGCAAAATGAGTCGCGAAGAAGCGATGGGCTTATTGGATTCGTTAAAGGGCGAGGAAGATCACGTTAATTTGTCGCGACAGCATAAACGCGAACACCCGGTAGCCCGGGACTGGTAAATCATGAAAGCGATGCTCTTAGCGGTATGTTTAATACTCTCCCACCCTGCCTTCGCCGCCGATCCCGTGCTCAAGGCGAGCCTGTCAGTAGCAACCACGACGGTTGATCAGCCGGTGGAGTTACAGGTCGAAATCCAGAACGCCCGAGTTACCGACGCACCCCAAATTACGGTCGATCACCTCCAGATTGAATTGGAGGGTCAATCGACGCGCTACCAGATCATCAATGGGCGGGCCGCATTTAGCTCCCTATTTAACTATCTGGTCACTCCGAGCCAGGAAGGGACATATCATATTTCGCCAATTACTATTTCGATCGACGGCAAGACCTATCAGACGAACGACCTGACTCTGCAGGTAACCAAGGCAACGGGCGGCATGACCAACGCGCCTGACAAGCCATTTTTTGGCGAGTTGGTCATTCCGAAGGACTCAGCATTCGTTGGTGAACCGGTCCCAATTGAGCTGCGGTTTTATTTCGATCGCCGTATCTGGTACCAGCCTTATCCACAGGGCCAATTTCCTATTATCGACGGAGACGGTTTCGTGACGAAGAAATACCCGGATCCTGTCGAGAAAGAAGAGACCGTAAATGGGAAGAGATACCGGCTTTTAATTTATCGCACTGCTGTCACGGGCGTTCATGCAGGCAGGCTCGACCTGCCTTCGGCCTATCAAGAATTCCTATTACACTTGCCGATTACCCAGGGCGCACCTCCGGGATTCGATGATTTTTCCGATCAAAATCCGTTTGGCAATCCAACGAATGCCTTTGAAAGAAAGGACGTCAAAATCCAAACAAACAGTGGATCAATTGAGATTAAGCCGCTGCCTGAGACCGGGCGGCCGGCGAACTTTACCGGGGGAGTAGGACAATTCACCATGGAAAGCTCGATCACCCCGTCAAAAAACAGGGTAGGTGAGCCTTTCACGTTCGAGGTCCAGGTAAAGGGGTTAGGCAACTTCGATCGCGTTCAGCCTCCGGAGATTGAAAAAATGCCGGAGTGGGATATTCACCAGCCTTCCGTGGACGTCAACGCATTGGACGAAGTCGGTCTCAGCGCCGAGAAAACATTTCGGTATGTCTTAATTCCTCAAGCACCAGTAACCCGGACACCGGGGGTCTCTTTTTCCTATTTCGACCCAACGACGGAGAAATACGTGACCCTGAAAGCGGATCCGCGGCCGGTCAGCGTCGGCGGAAATTCGATGCTGTCACAGGCTCCGAGTCCGTCTGGGGCCCAAATGGGGGCATCTTCCGGAGCCATGCTTATTCCCGCCGAAGTGGGAAATCTCACTCGGCTCTCCGGCGGAACAGGATTCGGCACCATTCGGCAAAGTCGTTGGTTCTGGCCGCTACAGGGTGCAGCGCTTATCGGGCTGTTTGGCCTCGGTTTTGGACGGTGGTGGTACGCCTGGTACGCAACTCGCGCACAGGAAAGAGCTCTCCAGCGCGAACGCCGGCGGCTCTATCGGGCACTCGATAGTCAAAACGGTGAGAATGTACTTTGCGCCGCAACCCGACTCATCGAGATCGATTTTCTGCTCCGGTCTAAACAGCCGCCGCCAGTCACTGCCGAAGAAGCAATAAACCAACGAAACGTACCGGAACCGTTGCGGGAAAGGTTACTGGATATCGTCGCTAAGCGTAGCGACTTTGTATATGCACATCAGTTTTCGCAGATCACTTCCATGGATCGGGTCGGTATCAGGGAAACATTGCGAGATTGGGAACAGGCCACGTGAACTATTTGCTAGTCGTTTTCTTCCTGTTTTTCGCGGCTGCGGAAAGCTGGGGTGAAGAACCTGCCCTTTGGACGGACGCCAACCGTGCGTACGCGGAAGGGAAGTTCGAAGAAGCCAAAGTGGGCTATCTGCAGTTGATCTCCCAAGGCAACCGGAGCCCGGAGATATTTTTCGATCTCGGGAATGCGTATCTAAAGCTCAACGACAAAGGGCGCGCGGTGCTGAATTTCAAGAGGGCACTGGCAGTAGACCCCAGTCTTCAACCCGCAAAGCGGAACCTGGCGCTGGCGCTCCAAGCGGCCGGCGCTGAGCCGGAATCGGAAAGCGTTTCCGATTGGTTCGCAAACTATCCGGATTGGTGGCTTTTTATTGGCTCAATCAGCTTCTGGATTCTGATCTACACCTGCTATCTGCGCTTAGTCTCCAAACGTTTTCGGCCATTGAGCACCGCTATCCTGACCGTAGCCATCCCATGTACCTGGTTATTTCTGGGTCTTGCCTTCTGGGTGGGTGATGGGGTCAAAACACCGGATTTAGGATATATCATCAACTCATCCGCCGATATTCGCTATGGTCCGGCAAACGGCGCTCGCGTCCTGGAAACCTTGGGCCTCGGGGAACCGATCCATATTGTAGCCGAACGGGGCGCGTGGACGCTCTGTCACACCAGTTCAGGCTCAAGCGGCTGGATCCCTTCAAACTCGATCGAACGCCTTGTTCCAGAATGAGATCACTTTTCGCAGTCGTATTATTTTCCCTGGCTGCTCTGACCGGAAACGCAGTGAGCGAGCCTCCGTGGGCAGACAGCCTTACTACCGGGAAGGGACCAGGCAGATTTCCGCTGTCTCCCGACGTGCACCTTACCTACCGATTCGGCTGGAGCGGAATCACTGCCGCACATGCGGACGTTCGCCTGGTCAATCAGGATGACACGGTCAGAACGGTTGCATCCGGAGGCACGACTGGATTTGCGCGCACGCTGTTTCGCCTTGATTTGGATCACGAATGTATCTCCCACCGGTCGAGCATGTTGCCGATCCATGTCGTTCAGGACGAAAAATACGCAAATCTGCTTGTCCATACTACGATCCAGTTCAATCCGGAAGGGGTCACCAGCCTGCGAGAGGTCACCCCGAGCAAAGACCAGCCAAAGCCGAGAACCTTAGAATTTTTCCCAGTCTATAGCCTGGAAACCGCTCTGATGTGGCTTCGTAGCCAGCCTCTGACTGACGGCGAAAAAGAAGTAATGGTGGTGTACGCAAATAACGCTGCTTATCTTGGAACAATCAAGGTAGCCGGCAGGGAACGAATACGGGTTGGCGACAGTGACCGAAACGCGATCAAGGTGGATTTTACGTTCAAGTCCATCGACCAGCATCTCCAGCTCAAGACCTATAAGCGTTTCAAAAGCGGCCGCGGCTGGCTTTCCGATGACCAACTCAGACTTCCTCTGCGAGTCGAAGCCGATATCTTTATCGGCTATGTTTTCGCTGAGCTTGAAACCGCGGACCTGGGTAAGGAAAGTCGGTGACCGGTGATTAGTGAGTGGCCGGCACCACGACCGCCGTGGGACCCGCGTGATTTTGGAAGGGAGTTCCTTTTTAGTTTTCAGTCCAAGCGGAGACTCTGACTGACTACAGGTGCCCGAGGTGTAACAGAACTATCTCAACCTAGCTCCAGCTCACCTTGCCTCGCGATCCCGGCGGTGGCGGCTTCTTCCTTGAGCTCCTTGATCAACGAGTTGAACTCGTAACGTTCGAGACCTCGGATATACTCATTGTAGTCCGGCGTGATCACCAACTCAGGAATCTTTTTGGGCAACGGATGATCCAACTCAAGCTGGACCATCTGGCGATTGTCCCGGATCTGCTTTTCCGATTCCTGAATGCGTTGTCTCAGTTTTTCGTTTTGTATTTGCCGAACCTGTTGCAGCAGGTTTTCGACCGTGCCGAATTGACGAATCAGGTTCACAGCCGTCTTCGCTCCAATTCCTTCGATTCCCGGAATGTTGTCAACGGTATCGCCGGTTAAGGCGAGGACTTCCACGATCTGGACCGGTGGCACCCCCCATTTGAGTGTGACCTCGGGCTCACCCAGAAGCGCGTGTGAATCCTTCGCGCTTTTCAAGTCGGCCTTGCTGGTAGAGTAAATGGTCACATGGTTATCCACCAGCTGGAAAAGATCCTTGTCATTGGTCGCCAGCACCACATCCAGAGCGGCTTGGCGAGCCGCGGCCACGTAGCAGCCCATGAGATCATCCGCTTCTGTGTCTGGTTGCGAAATTGAACATAAACCCATCGGCCGGCAGAACGACTGGATAAACTGAAGCTGTGGGATCATTTTGTCGGGCATCGCCTCCCGCTGTTGCTTGTACGACGGCTGCAAGAGCAATCGCTTTTGCGGCATACCTTCATCCCAGAAAACCGCAGCGAACTCCGGTTTCACATCTTTCAGCATCTTTCGAACGGTTTTAATGAAACCGTAGATGGCGTTCGTTGGTTCACCCGCCGAATTGGTGAGGTTCTGAATAGCGTGAAAGGAACGATAGACGTAATAATGGCCGTCAATTAGAAGTAAACGCACGGGCAAAAGACCGGTGATTAGTGATTGGTGATTGTTAGGCTGGAGCCAACGGGCCGGTAACTCACTGGCAAGGATCAGAATTCAAACAGTAAACAACATCGACACTGAGACCTAAAAAAGAGGGCTGGGTTCCACTCGTTTCCATAACTTCACTTTGTCCATCTTGTCCACTTTGTCCATCGTGTCCGCTTAGGGCCGCGCCCGCCCTATCGTCCCTGGCACTCGGCACTTCCACCAACTACTAATCACAAATCACTAATCACCGGTCTTTTCCAGCTCCTATAACAAGATTGGGATCCGCATCCAGGCCGAGGTCCGACTTCTCTCCTGCCAAGAGCCGCTGAAGACCTACGTATCCGATCATAGTGGCATTGTCCGTGGTCAAAGCCGGTGTAGCCAGTAACAGGCATTTACCCATGCGTTCGGCAGCTTCTTTCATCTTTTGCCGAAGCCGGGAATTGCAGCTGACACCGCCACTAACCGTCACCAAATTCGATTCGCACTTGGCTGCCGCGGCCATGGTCTTCCGCACAAGGCTATCTACCACTGATTCCTGAAAGGAAGCGGCCACATCCGGCAGGTAATCTCCTTCCAGCTTGGGAAGAAGGTACCGAACCGAGGTTTTGATTCCGCTAAAGCTGAAATTGAAATTTCCGCTTCCGGTCATGGGCCGAGGAAAATCAAATCGTGTCCGATCACCACGCCGGGCAAGGATATCGATTTGGGGACCCCCGGGGTAAGGCAGACCTAACAATTTGCCGACCTTGTCGAAAGCTTCTCCAGCAGCATCATCCAAGGTCGATCCAATCACTTCGTAATGGCCAACTTTTTCTAACCGGATCAGCAGGGTGTGTCCCCCGCTCACTACGAGGCCGATTGATCGTCTCGGGCCAGTTTTGTGGCCAAAAAAAGGCGAAAGCAAATGGGCTTCAATGTGATTCACACCGATGAAAGGCTTGCCCAATCCGATAGCCAACCCTTTCCCGAACGAGTAACCCACCAGAAGCGAGGTCAACAAACCGGGACCGCGAGTCGCCGCTACACAGTCAATTTGTTCCGGCAAAATATTTGCCGCTCGCAAAGCTTCACCGATAATCGGTGCCACTTTAGCAAGATGATTCCGGGAAGCGACCTCCGGCACCACCCCGCCAAACTCACTGTGGATCAGCGTTTGGCTCGCGATCCGCGAACTGAGGAGCTCATCGCCGCGGAGCACCGCTGCGGCCGTTTCATCACAAGACGTTTCGATCGCCAGAATGATAGGGGCAGCGGGGACGCTCATAGATCAGCACAGCATGGATTTTTTAAGAGGAGTTCGAATTTTGAATTTCGAATTGGACGAACCGAACGCGCCTCGGCCGCAGGATAGGTCACTCGACCCGGCAAGATTCGAGATTCGAACTCCTCCTAAAAATCTTCGGCATACACCCAGCCGTTCGGAGCCTCACTTCCCGGCCTGCTGAGCTTGATTGTTTGCCTGGGTGTAGATCATGACGCTCTTCACCGCGTCCACCGCTCGATCCAGCTGTGAATCGCGCTGTGAGTTTACGAATTTCTGCTCATCAGGTGACAGCGCGCCGTCTCGCCGTCGCAGTAAGAGCGCCTTCTCCTGGTCGGCAGTCAACGAGGCTTTGATATTCGGAGTAACCCCGTTCTCATGGATGACTTGCCGGCTGGGTGTATAGTATTTCGCAGTTGTCAATCGCAGTGCCGAACCGTCCTGCAACTGTATGACACTCTGAACGGATCCTTTGCCAAAAGTGGTCTCACCTACCAGAATTGCCCGATTCAAGTCCTT
>JAFAVN010000154.1 GCA_019242435.1 Verrucomicrobiota bacterium
GTGGCTTTGCCGAGGGTTCGATGGCCAATGGTCTGGTCGCTGGCCGGGATCAGAATGAACCTGCCCTCCGGTATTACCCGTTTTGCCCGTTCTATAAAACCCAGTTCAGGGGGATTAATCGCATCATCGGCAAAGTTGATAGACAGCACGGCAGCCTCAACTCGATTGAGACTTGGCGCCGGATCATAGTCTGCACTCGCTTCAAGTCGATAGAGCAAGTCATTTGCATCCAGTTCGTTGTCCCGAATCGATGCTGCCGCCTTATCTAAAAAGGCGCGGGTCTGGTCCAGAGTAGCGGTTTCAGCCTGAAACTGGCGTGGATTCCCGAGCATCATCAGGAAAAACGGGTAAATGCGTTGGAGCGATCCAGGCTGGGTCCGATAATCACCGTTATCCCATTCCGGGTCTGATCGGATCGCGGTCGTAATTGACCGGCGCCAGAGTAAATTGCGCCCCGAGATTTTCTCTGCCTGACAGGCGATCGGGATGATTCCATCCATTAGGGTTGGATATTTCTCCGCCCAGAGCCAGGCATGCATCCCGCCCATACTAGTGCCGAGCACCGCTTTTAAATGGTGCACCTTAAGTCCTTGAGTAACTAGCTGCTTTTGCGCTTCTACCATGTCGGTATACCCGTAATGCGGAAAGTGGGCGTGTAATCCGTCGCTGGGCTTACTGGAGCCGCCTAGCCCGATTGAGTCAGGCAAAATCAGATAATATTTGCTCGCGTCCAGCGGCTGGCCGGGTCCGAACATCGCCGAGCGGAATCCGTCGGCCAAAAACGCTGCTGCCGTCGAACTCGTACCGTGCAGGAGCAGAATGGCATTTTGAACCTCGCCGGAAACCACCTCAGGTTGGCCAATCGTCCTATAATGGATTTTCAATTCCGGTAGCTTCTCACCATTCGCGAAATCGAATCCTGTTATTGTGTAATCACCCTCAATCAAATTTGGCAAATCTTTGCCGGCATTCATGCCTTCTTCTGCAAAGGCGGGACCAAGACAAATCGTCATTGTGATAAAGAGGAAAGCTCGAACTAGCATGGTGGAAACCACGGAATATACCCGAACTTGTTGTGTACCTATCTAGGCGCCTGGGGTACGTTTTATTCTTGCTTCGCCGTGCTGGTTTGGTGTTTACGGGCGCTAGGTTTTGGCCAATCGACAGACAACTCCGATCGATAGGGCAGACTGTCCTGTGCGCCATACCGGGAAAGGCTGAATGCCATCGCTTCGGCTCCAACATAGGCTGCGCACGCCAGATCGCCGGTGATTTCCAGACTGATCCCGGCCCAAGCGGTGAGGCACTCTACCACGCCGGCTTCCTGCATGAAACGAACTGACGGAATTTCTTGAACATGGTAACCGCTCCCGTCTGAGAAAATCAGCGCCTCGTCCTTGTGTTTGATAATAACGTTTTGTACGCCCCGGCGATGCAACTCGCGGATGGCTGCGTAGATGTCTCCCTGGCGCGTAAGCAATTGTGCGTCAAAGTCGTCCGCGATTAATAGGAAATAACGACCGCCTGGAAAATGGGTTGAACGATCCACTGGGGCCGCATGCACAACCAACCGCTTGCGATGTCGTTCACAGAGTCGAAAAAGTTCCGATAAAGCCGATGATCCGATCTCAAACTGTGCAAAAATGAGGCTGCTCTTGCGAATATCTGGTTCCGCTTTCGTGACCAGGTCTGCCGAGAACTGATTATTCGCGGAAGTTGCTACCAAGGCCGCATGGGTCCCGGACCCGCGCTCTTGGAACATGAGGGCGACTCCCGTTTTAGAGGACGGCAGTTCGATAAAATGCTGGATGTCAATGCGTTCGTGAGTTAACCGCTCTACCGCCATTTTACCGAAAATATCGCGGCCATGAGCTCCCACAAACGTCACCTGGCACCCGGCCCTGGCCGCTGCCACCGCACAGTTTGCCCCGCGACCGCCGGAATACATGTCGAATTCGCCTCCTACTAGAGATTGTCCCTTGGCAGGTATGGCATCACACCAGATCACCAGATCGGTGTTATAACTGCCGACGACGGTGACTTGCAGATCCGAAAGTTTTTCCAGGAAAGACATAGGCAAACCAGGATTAGCCTGGTCTTAGGTACGCCATGATTGAGGGAACCTTATGCAAAACCGAGGCCGGATGCCAGCCGAATCCCTGATGCCGCGAGTGCCGGCCTGGTCGTTCCTGCCATGGGCCGGTGTCTGCTCGGCGGTCTATTTGTGCTGACTATTTCCAACCATTTTTCGCCGCGCGTTGACGCTCGGGCGGCCATTGGACGCGTTTATACAGGTTTATTCTCGTTGTAGCCGCTGCGAAGGGCGTTTAACCGAAGACGCTTGACAAATTGACAGGCGCCTATGTGTATATGCACGTCACCTCATGGACCTGTCTGCGGTAGAAAACTGCACCTGTTTTAAATTGCGGCGTGTAGCCCGGGTGATTACCCAGTGCTTTGATATGGAGCCACGCCGATATGGCCTTCGGGTCACGCAAACGACGATCCTGAATGCGTTGCAGGTCAGAAGCGGCCGGGGCATGGCAGAGTTGAGCGACTGGATGGGCATGGAGCGCACAACCCTGATACGCAATCTGCGCCCGCTGCACCGCGACGGTCTGATCAAGCTGAGCAGAGGCGGACGAGGTCGCCATGTGGCGATCACCTCTAAAGGCCGAGTTGCGTTGTTCAAAATGCTTCCGGGATGGCGTTCAGCTCAGGAAAAAGGATTGCTACCCTTGGTGAGAAACGTTGATCAGCGATCTTGGGTGATCTTGAGCGGGTAGCGGTAGAATTAAAGAGCCGCTGAAATGCAGCAATCAAAAGGCAAGCCGATGCCTGAGTCTTTCTTTCGATCGAGAGTCTATGTCGAGGCATAGGACCAATTCGAAGCTGCGGTGGAGTTGTGCGCTGGCGATAGTTCTTTTGGGGATCGGGCTTCCGGGAAGTCTGGATGCCCAGCGGGCGGCTAAGTTGAGTCCCAAAGTGATGGCTGCCTTGAGCGCGCCGCTGGTCGAGGTAAAAGACGATGATCCTCCACTTCTTCGCCTTAAGAAGGAGCGATTCAATGCAGTTTTAAAAGAAGCAAAGGCACGGTTCGATCTTTATGATCGTGGCCTAACGCGAATATCGGAATTGATCGAGGTGGGTGAAAGACTGTTTTCTGCCGAGTTAGATCTTTACGACCAAACCGAACAGAGGACCCAAGTCCTGCAACGCCATTTGGATGTGTATATTGAGGCTGAAGCAAATCTCGAGAGGCAGGTCAAGGAGGGTTTGGCGACGCAAGCTGATCTCGAGCGAGTAAGATACAATAAATTATCGGTTGAGATCGATCTTTATAAGGCAAAAAACCCACACAGTTGAGACCTTTGCCGTGACTGGCAGGAAACCGTTGGCGACAGGATAGTGAAACGAAAGCGCATACGCAGTTCCGGCTCGACGGGAGTAGAAACTCGGCTCCGCCTTCGCCGGCCTTATAAGATCGACGTCGGTATCAGTAGGCGCCGCCGGAAACGGGTCTGTCCAGTGTTCACGATTCTAATGGCGTGTGCGGTAGGCGGGATTTTTTTGATTGGCCCGGCCGCAGCTGGATCGCGGGATAGTGCTCCGCCTTCACCAAACCAACCCTGGGCTCCCCCGGATCTACCGGCGCACCAGGCAGACTTGCAGAGTCGTCATCTCGAGGTCCCGAATAGTTCGGTGGTCGACCCGCACAAGCTCTATCAATTGCCTGACTTGATCGATATCGCTCAAAGACTCAATCCGGAGACAAAAATTGCGTGGACAAGGGCAAAGCAGGCATTGGCCGGCATTGGCCTGAAAGAGGTTACCTATTACCCAATCTTGTCAGCTGCGGCTGCAGCCGGCTACACTCGGCTCTTTGCTCCGCTCCCGTCATTGAATATTAATCGAGCCGCATTGGTGCGGGCCATTGAGACCGGCGGATCCGCGCAATCAGCAATTAGCCTCCAAGATGACGGAGTCTTACACCTTGATGTGCTCGCGCAGACCACGCTGTCGGTGCAATGGCTTCTTTTCGATTTTGGAGAGCGGGCGGCCTCGATCCGTTCC
>JAFAVN010000169.1 GCA_019242435.1 Verrucomicrobiota bacterium
CGTGCGTTTCCCAAGGACAGACCGCGAATTCAGTTAGTATCCGCTGGGTAATTCCCGGGAGCCGCCTGTTGTTTGCTTCTGTCGGCTCGCGGCCTGCAAAGCGGCTCCCCTCCAGGGGTCTGAGAGCGAAAGGCGTCAGCGGATCCGGGGGCGAAACGCATCGGGGGGTTCTGGGGCCGAAAGGCGTCGGGGGTCTGGGGTCGAAAAGACGCCCCGAGGCTGCTAACCGTCGATGGCTAAGTGCCCTCTTAATACCGTCACTGCCTGGCCCTGCAAAATCGTGCGGGTATCACCAACAGTTAGTCTCAGCTCACCCCCTCGTTCTGACGCCTGGAATGCCAGCAGCTCGCGTTTTCCGAGTTTCGACGCCCAATAAGGTCCTAAGACACAATGGGCAGAGCCGGTAACCGGATCCTCGTTGATACCGGCATCCGGCGCGAAAAACCGGGAAACAAAATCATACGGCTCCGAAGGTGCGGCCCGGGAAGTCACGATCGACCGGCCGAAGCCGGTTCGCAGCATCGAATTGAAGTCGGGCCGAATCGCGAGCAGGGCGTCTTTGTCGGCGACTTCGACGAGGTATGTGGACTCATACCGCCCGCAATACAACGGTTCTACCTGCAAACTTGTCCGGAGTTCAGGCGGACAAGCGCATTCTTTCGCCGGGCCAGACGGAAAATCGAGCGCGATCCAACCGGACCCTTGATATTGAGCGGTCAACGTTCCGCTTAAGGTCTCGAATTTCAGCAAGCTCGCGACCGGCTCGATATTCTGTTCCCAAAGGAGGTGGGCAGACGCGAGCGTAGCATGGCCGCAAAGTTTCACCTCTATTTTTGGAGTGAACCACCGGAGGCGATAAGTCGATTGCGCCAGCGGCCAAAGAAAAGCCGTTTCGGAAAGGTTCATTTCCCGGGCTACGGCCTGGAGCCAAGCATCGTTACGCGGCTCTTTTACAATACAGACTGCCGCTGGGTTGCCCGTGAATGGTTTTTGGGTGAAGGCATCGATGACGGTGATTCCTGGCTGATCCATGTTGATGCGGATTATCCGCGTTGATGCAGTTTAACCGGGCGACGGCAAAAGCAAGCATGCTCGAGCAGCGGAGCCCTACAGTTGCGAAGATTTAATCGGATGAGCTGTATAGCGGCGCCCAGGCTGCGTGCCCCTCGAAGCTTTTCTTTAAAGGAGGAAACGAAGCAAACGAAGAAGCGCACCTGAACCCAAGCCAGGGCTTACCGGTGACCCAACCATCCTTCGTTGCCCTCGTTACCTCTTGTAAAGGAAAGGGTCGCTGGGCATGGGACTGCATGCCTCTCGAAGCTTTTTTTACAGGAAGAAACGAAGCAAACGAAGAACCGGACCTGAACCCAAGCCCAGCGGCTTACCGGGGCCAAACCAACCCTCGTTGCCTTCGTTACCTCCTGTAAGAAAAGGGTCGATGGGCAGGGGCTGCATGCCCCTCGATTCCCGCACCTTCACGAAGTTCTTGGAGTGCCGTCATCAAAAGCGCAAACTCAGCCGGCCATGAGCTATTTAACTGTGAAGATCATTCATCTGACGGGTCTGGCCCTGACTTTTATGGGGCTTGCGGGTGTACTGGGCAGCAGCGTTGCCGCGCCAGCGGCGTCCGCGCCTCGCCGTCTCTTCATGATCTGCCACGGCCTCGGGTTGATTGTTCTCCTGCTGACAGGATTCACTCTCGCGCTCCAGCTTGGTATCGGCAAAAATCTACCCGGCTGGATTTGGGGGAAAATGGTGATCTGGCTGCTCGTGGGCGCTTCGGCAGTGGTAGCCCGGCGTTTGTACCGCTTTCAGATTCAAATCCTCGTCTGGTTCCTCATCCTGGTAGCAGTCGCCGCCTGGCTCGCTCTCTATAAGCCGTTCTAGTTTCCTATCCCATGAATAGCTTGGCTTTCGTTATGAGAAATGGAGGGTCGAGCCACCCGAGCACTCGCCCGGGCAGCTCTATTTTCCTCCGCGGAAAAACCGGAGACAGACCGCCCAGCCGTTGTCTGAGCGGCCCCGTATCCGTTAGGCTGATTTGCGGGATTGATCCCGCGCTGGCTGTCTATGTGGTTTTGCTTGCCCCCGGTCTTGAGCAGACCGGCTACCCGATCCGCTACTAATTAATTTGAAACGGACGGTTTCAGGCGATTTCGCGGCTCCTAGCGAGACCCGGCTCTCCGCTTGAAAACGGCGTTCACCGCATCTGGCGCCCTTCGGTCAATAGGAGCGCCTCGTAAAGAGCATGGATTTCTCCATCGACGTCCCCGGGGTCCGCTATGGTTTGCGCGACTTCCTCGCGCAAAAGGGCTGAGAAGCGTCTTCGCATCCTGAACACCAACGTCTTGATTCCAGAGGTGCTCAATCCCAAATCGGCGGCAGCCTCTTCGTAGCTTTCAGCCAGGCCGGTCCCAGACAAGTCGAGGTAACCTTTTAACCGTTCGTATTGCTGCGATTTCCCAAGACGCTGATATTCGTCTTTTAGTTGATGCATGGCTCGTTCGAGCAATAGCTGAGCCCATTGGGCATCGAAATAGGTTTCGGCGGTAACATGCTCGCGCGGCTCCAACTGGTCGCGTTCATTGGGTTCCTGGGCATCCAAAGGAACCAGCACATTGCCACCGCCACGTTTAGCAGCAATCGCCCGATGGTAGACCGCAGACATATAATTCTGAAATGAGGCCAACAAAAAGGATCGGAACCGGCCTCGGCTGGGGTCCGCATGCTTAAGGCTGAGCTTATCTAGCAGCTGAAGGAAGAAACCCTGGGTGAGATCCTGAGCGTCCACTTCACTGAATCCTTTGTACCGGGCAAAATTGTAGAGTGGATACCAGTACCGAGAACAGAATTCCGACAACGATTCCTTATGCAAAGGTGAACCAACATCGCCGGACTGCAAAACCAAGTCCCATCGCGTTGTATGGAACTGCATCTCACCCCCTGGTTCCTTAGATCGCCTATCGTCCACCTCGATTAACCTCTTCTTGTTTTTAATCCCAAAGAAGTCACGGCGACAATGATTTTTCTTA
>JAFAVN010000196.1 GCA_019242435.1 Verrucomicrobiota bacterium
TATTGAACGCCGCGACGAAGTAAGCAACCGCTACCGAAAGCAAAACCCCGAAAACCGTTGCGAACTGAGCCATCCGTAAATAGTGCTGATCGTCAGCGCCGCGCCGAATATAGGATTGATAGATGTCGTAGGTCCAAACCGTGTTGAAAGCAGTCACATTGCCTGCCATGCCGGACATGAAACTGGCAAGTAAGGCAGTTAGCCCAACTCCCAATATCCCGCTGGGAAAGAAGTGAAGAAGCATGTTTGGGATCACCATGTTATAGTTGAGGACTGGCTGGCCTTTCTCGTCCTTTACGATCTCACCGGTTTCCGGGTTAGTTTGTGGCGGGATCAAACTAGCCGGGTTGGTGGATGTGACCGAGGCAGCGGGAGGACCATTTTTTCCTGGCTGCGATCCACTCGGCGCCATGTGCGCTGGATTGGTTAAAGCCAACGCGAGCAGGCCCGGGAGAATCACCAAAAAAGGAAACAGCATTTTAGGGACAGAGGCTATCAATGGAGTTCGCCGGGCCGATGCCATTGAATCGGCCGCCATGGCGCGCTGCACCACCAGAAAATCAGTGCACCAATAGCCAAACGAGAGGACGAAGCCAAGCCCCATGATCAGGCTGAACCACTCCACCCCCAACGGGTTGTTTTGAGGATTATCCAGCCCTGACCATGCATGGAGATAAGCAGGTTCCAATTTCTGCTTAAGGCCGTCCCATCCCCCTACATTGATCAGACCGAGTGTGACGAGCGGCACGAACCCAGCCACAATCAGGAAGAATTGTAACACCTCGTTATAGATCGCGCTGGTTAACCCGCCCAAAAAGATATAACCCAACACAATCACAGCGGAAACAATAATGCTCGCGTGAAATACCCAGCTGTTAGGTAATCCAAGGGCGCGGATTGGCGAATCAAAGATGTGTAACGTCTGAATGAGCAGCGCCATCGCGTACATGGAGATTCCAGACGACATTACCGTCATCACCGCAAATGTGATCGCGTTAAAACCACGGGTTTTCTCGTCAAAGCGCAGCGAAAGATAATCCGGCACGGAGCGCGCCTTGGAGCCGTAATAAAAGGGCATCATGAAAATCCCGACGAACACCATGGCCGGTATTGCGCCCAGCCAATAGAAATGGCTGGTGGCGATGCCATATTTCGCGCCTGAGGCCGCCATTCCGATGACTTCTTGAGCGCCCAGGTTAGCAGAAAGAAAAGCCAGTCCTGCTACCCAAGCGGGAATGGATCGCGCGGAAGCGAGAAAATCGGAACTGGTCCGCATAAAGCGGCGAAGAAAGAAACCGATCCCGAGCACAAAGCCGAAATAAATGACTATGATCGAATAGTCGACCCAGTGAAGCTCGACTGACTGGTGCATGGGTTTACTGCCGTTCTAGGGGTTCGTAGCCCAGCTTGCTTTCAGTTATACAAACCAGCAGGATAAGGGGCTTTCGTCAATCACGAATCACTCGAATTAGGGTAGGACGCAATATTTAAGGTTCAAGGTTCAAGATTCGAGGGCCAAATTTCAGGGTTGCTGGTCGGTCGTCAACCCGTTAGCGCCTGGCCGCTATAAATCATGTCCCAGTTTTCAGACCTGCTGGGCGGTTTGGGCACGCGAGATTCGAATCGCTACTTCAGTGAAGGACAGCAAAGTTCAACGAATGTTGTACTTTTCGTTATGATCAGGCGGGCAGTTCCCGGGGATGTTAAACAAGGCATCCCGCTCATTCTGCAAGCAATTGCTGACATCGCCTTCGTGCTGAGCGGAACGAGGGATCTTCCAGAAACCGAATCAATTTTGGCCGATTTTTTCACAAAGCCGGGGAATCGCCTCAGTTACGAAAACTGCTTCGTCGTGGAAGATGAGGGGAACGTAGTCGGGATCGCCATTCTCTATGACGGCGCCGACGCTTATAATTTGAACTTACCAGTCGAACAAGCGGCTGCTAAGAAATCGGGTAATGCGAACTATCAGATACCCATCGAACCGGAAGAGTCGGAGTTCTATCTCGACGCCGTGGGTGTACACCCGCATTTTCTTCGACGCGGTTACGGCAGCGCATTGATCGAAGCCGGGTGTGATTATGCCCGCGAATTCGGGCACAGCCGATTCGCTCTTCTGGTCGATCTGGATAACCCCTCCGCTAAGCGGCTTTACGATCGTTTAGGATTCCAAGTGGACGGTACCAAGTGGATAGCCGGCAAGGAATATTATCGTATGGTGCGGGAGTTGTGACTGGTCACCAGCTAATAGCCACCAAGACTCAGAATCAGGGCTGCCCGGAACCACCGGATGAACCGTAGATCTGTCCAGTAGCATAACTGGCATCGTTGGCAGCTAGTTGGACATAAACTGAGGCCAGTTCAGCCGGCTGACCCGGCCTGCCAAACGGCGTTTGACCCCCAAACGCTTCAATCTTTTCCTGGGTGGCGCCGCCGCTCACCTGTAAAGGGGTCCAGATAGGCCCCGGCGCAACTCCATTTACCCGAACCCCCTTCGGCGCCAGCTGCTTAGCCAGCGATTTAACATAATTCATGGTAGCAGCCTTAGTCTGAGCATAGTCATACAGATCCGGTGACGGGTTGTACGCCTGCTCGGAAGTGGTCCCGATAATCACCGAGCCAGGCGGCATATGCGGTAACGCTGCTTTGATTATCCAGAACGGCGCGTAGATGTTCGTCTTCATCGTCCAATCAAACTGCTCCGTTGAGATATCGAGCACGGACGCATGAGTTTGTTGCCGCCCTGCGTTGCTGACTAAAATATCCAAACCGCCTAAACCGCTCACTGCATCGCCCACCAGTTTCTGACAGAAAGCTTCTTCGCGTATATCCCCTGGCAGCGGGACCGCCTTTCGGCCTGCCGCCTTGATCAGCGTGACAACTTCCTGTGCATCCGGCTCTTCGGTCGGGTAATAACTAATGGCGACATCGGCTCCTTCACGCGCAAATGCGATCGCTGCGGCTCGCCCCATTCCCGAATCACCCCCTGTGATCAAGGCTTTTCGACCCGTCAAACGCCCCGAGCCCTTATAACTCTGTTCGCCATGATCAGGGCGTGGATCCATTTTGCTGGCTAGCCCCGGCCACGGCTGCGATTGCTTTTTAAAGGGGGGTTTTGGATATTTGGTGATCGGACTCTGTATTTCTACTTGTTCGCCGTTTGACGATTGACGCTCTGATGTCCCTTCAGCTGCCAAGCTTCCGGAGGTGGCAAACCCAACCAATCCTGCCCCTAACCCGCTGATCGCTCTCCGCCGGCTCATCGTATTTCGTTCATTCATGACAGATACAGTTCGATCCTCCCACTTATCCAGGATCGCCCCGATCTGAACGTTCGGATCAGCAAGGCGCCGGTCGGAAAGTCTAGCCTAACTACGCAGATATTTGTTCAAGAAATCAATGGTCCGTTGCCACGCCAGTTTGGCGGCGGCATCATCATAACGCGGCGTCGTATCATTATGGAAACCGTGATTGGCTCCCTGGTAAACGTAGGCGGCGTAAGTTACATGATTGGCTTTCAGTGCCTCTTCGTAGGCCGGCCATCCATCGGTTATGCGGGCGTCGAGTGATGCGTAATGAAGCAAAAGAGGCGCCTTGATCTTAGCCGCATCCTCAGGACCAGGCTGCCGGCCGTAGAAGGCGACTCCGGCCCCAAGGTCCGGAAGCCGGACTGCAAGATTGTTTACGGTCGTTCCTCCGAAACAGAAACCGACGGCTCCGATTTTGCCGGTACATTCGGGCCGCGTCTTGAGCCATTGCGCCGATGCCACAAAATCCTCAAACATCTTTTTCTCGTCAACGGTTTTAAAAAGAGCCGCTGCTTTCTCCTCATCACCCGGGTACCCGCCGACTGAGGTCAATCCATCAGGAGCAAAACCAATGAAATTCTCGAGGCCAAATCGTCGAGCCACATCCTCAATGTATGGGTTCAGTCCGCGATTCTCATGGATCACAAGCACGCCGGGCAATTTCTGACTTGGATTAACGGGGCGCACGAAATATCCGCGGATGCGCCCATTCCCCTCGGGTGAGGGTACGGTCTCATAACTGCTCTGCAAGCGCTTGTCATCCTTAGCGACCTGTTCGGCTAGAGCGTAATTGGGCCGGAGACTTTCCCATATGGCCATTGCCGTCAAACTCCCGACGGCATACTTCTTGGCCGCATCGAGAAATGCCCGACGACTAATTTCGCCGTGGACGTAACGGTCGAAAATGTTCAGTAGTTCTTGCGGAAAATCGGTGGCTTTTTTTCTTTCCATTGGTGGTCTTTTGCACTGGTTAAACGGAGTTATGCAGGTAAATCGACGTCTATCATGTCTGACGGGAAGTATCTCGGGCCTGTTCAAAATGGCCGAGACAGCTGCCAGGCAGTCGTTGGCGACCTACCGGCACTGGAAGGGAGCCGCTTTGCAGGTCTAAAGCGGCGCTCTCCGTTATCGATCAATAAGAATTTGCAACGCCTTTCCTACTGGAAACGCGCCTCGATAATCGAAAAATCATCGTCAAGGTGGGGCGAGCCGCGCAGGTAGTGGACATGATCCAGAAGCGCGTCCATGAGATTGCCGTCCTGCTTACCGAGGACAGCCAGGTAGGCGATACAATCGGTGAGACTCCATATCTGGCGTTTCTCCTGAAAAATTTCAAAGACACCGTCACTGAAGATCAGCAGCCGGGCACCGGCGGGGATGCGGCGTGACTGAGCCGGAAACTCTGCCCGCCGAAGTACGCCCATCATCATTCCTTCGGAAGTGAGCAAAATCGGATCCGGCTCGCCCTCAACCAGCACGACAGAAGGATGATGTCCGCCCCCGGCCCACGTTAGTGTCCGGTTCGCGGACTGGTACACTCCGTACCAGATAGTGAAATATTTATTTCCGTGCTGCTGCCCCCGAAATACCTCATTGAGCTGAGCCAGGACATGATTTGGCCGCTTCATGTCCACTCCGGATAATGCGCCGGTGCGGATCACATTGGTCAGGGTGACGGAAAGAAGCGCCGAATCCAGACCATGCCCGGTAACGTCAATGAGGTAAAAGGCCAGGTGATCTTCGTCGAGCCAATGATAGCCGATAATATCACCACCAAGGGTTGAGGCGGGAACATAACGCCAGTCGACAGAGATCGGTCCTTCGAATGGCGGAGGAATGCAGTCGCGCACGTACCTCAAACCGGCGGCGAATTCCGCACGCATGCGTTCATCGAATAGGTTATCTAACAGGGTTGCGGCATCTACCAGATCAGGTGTTGTGAGGCCCTCGGTGAACGAGCTATAGACCGTGCTCAGGGCGGTGAACGCTTCCTCACGCCGACCCTGCTTTTGCCAAAGCCGTGCCAAACTGGTGGTTGCTTTCAATCTCCACGCTTTGCTCTGTTGACGATCGGCAGTTTCAAGCGCTCGCCGGAAGTACTGTTCGGCGATGGACTGATCATCCGACTCGGCGAGCAGCAGCTCGCCTTTCAGTCGATACAGCTCCGCCTCCTGAAATCGTTCATCATTCTGTTCCATTATGTCCAGAGCCTCGCTTAGCGCAGATCGGGCTTCCGCAAATCGACCGGTCTGAGCGCAGGCATCCGCCAGGATGCTCAGATAGTAGGGTAGACCAAGCAAGGCTCCCGTTGCCCGGTAGGCCTGCAAGCCCTTTTCAAAGAGCGCCAGCCCGCGTTCCATTTGGCCCCGGAGAAGCAAACCGGCCGCCGTGTAGAGGGTTCCTGAGGCATGCCAAAAGAGAAATCCTTGCTCTGTGGCAATCTCGGTTTGTTCTTCCCCCGCCACCTGGGTTTGACTCCCCAACCGGCAGTGCTGGCAAAGCCAGCCGGTGTGGTGCAACGCGTATTCGAGGCTGAACGGCTGGTTAATTGAGCGGGCCAGCTCGAGCACCTCGCGGCTCAGATCCAGAGCCTGGTCCGGAAAACCGGCATGCCACAGCGCCAAAGCCAGGTAGCAGCGAAGCGTCACACCTCCATCTTCGCCAATGGCCTTTGCCCAGAAAGCAGTCCGTTCACGATCGTCAAAGTCAGCAATACTCTGCGCTAAAGTAGCTCGAGCACCCGAAAAATCGCCCCGATAAAGGCGGGTAATTCCCCTCAAAAAAAACGCTTCCATGAGGATACCAGGGTCATTGAGACGTTCCCCGAACTCGATTGCTTCCTCAGCAAGATCACTGCAGATCCTGAAATCGCCCCGCACGATATGGTACGCAAAATTGCCCCACATGGTCGCGAACAGCTGCGGCGTTTGTCCGACCCGTTCACACAAAGCGTGAGCCCGGCGAAAAATGGGGGCGACCTCGGAGGCTGCATAACCTCGCCAGGCGATGTAGGCTGTGCCTAGGGGAGCAAGCAACGCCAACTCACCGGCATCCCGCTCAGGTGATGGATCCAGCTTTTCCAGGAGCTGCAAACCTTTTTTAAAGTGGCTCACCGCCTCCACATTGGCGAATCGGTCCCGGGAACGTAATCCCGCCTTGAGGCAATAACTGACCGCCTTTTTTATGAGGCCCGCTCTGGCAAAGTGTTCTGCGAGTAATTCCGGCTGGGTTTCGACTGATTTCGGAAATTGCAGTTCCATGGTCTCCGCAATGCGCTGATGAAACTGCCGTCGTTTCTGCTCATCGATCGCCGTATACAGGGCCTCTTCCAATAACGCATGCTTAAAGAGGTAACTATCGCCTGACGATTGACCTTTGACGTACAAAATGTCGGCCGAGACCAGCTTGCCTAATTCCGCTTGAATCGTCGGCTCATCGACGGACGCGGTTGCGGCCAAAAGTTCATATTCAAACTGACGGCCCAACGTCGCTGCCAGAAACGCGATCTCACGATCGCTCGCCAGGTGGTTGAGTCTGGCCATAACCAACTCCTGCAAGGTAGCTGGGATCCCCCCCGGCCGGGTTGATTCTAGATAACCGGGGCCATCCCCAACAGATTCCCTGGCTGACTCGCGAATCATCCTGGTGAATTCTTCAACTAGCAAGGGTACGCCGCCGGTACGCTGGTAAACTTGAGTAACCAAGGATGCCGGCAAAACTTCCCTCGAATCTTTGTTCATCCATTCCGCTACCTGACGTCGAGTAAGCCGGTTAAGGGTCAGAACCGTTTGATGCGGCGCCTCCAGCCATGGCACTTTGAATTCGGGACGAAAAGTAAAAACCGTCAGGATCCGGTTGGCTTGGCACTCATTGATAAATTGGCCAAGAAACTCCAGAGTCGAGGCGTCGCTCCAGTGCAGATCTTCCACTATGAAGAGGGCCGGCCGCCCCGCCGCGCACGCACCCAACCACTCGCGAAGCATCCGAAACGTTTTTTCTCGTTCACGAGCGGGTGTCAGACCGGTAGCCGAATAACGCTCGGGCTCCAGGAAGAGGAGCTTAGCGAAAAGCCCGATATCTTCGGGGCGGTCTAATCCGAAGCTTTCCAAGTGACGAGCCAACCGGTCAAAACGCTCGCCCGCTGATTGGACGGCGGCAAAGTGGAGAAACCGCTCCATGAAATCCGAAACCGGGTAGAGTTCGGAATTTTGGAAATGCTGCGAACATCGCCACTCGATCACCAAGGCCTCCTGATTGCCGGCCGAAGCCATGCCGGAGCCAGAGTTTGTGTCTTCCAGCATGAGGCGCGCGGCGGTCTGTATTAGGCGTGACTTTCCCAACCCCGGTTCCCCGATAACTAGCACGACCTGACTCCGTCCTTCCTGGGCTTGTTCCCAGCGATCTGCAAGTAAACTAAGTTCGGCATGGCGGCCAATTAGCGGCGACACCGGGACTGGCCCGGGCAGGATGGCCGGCGGGATTGTGGACCGGCCTCTAGCGGGCTCCGGATTATCCGATCGACCAGCATAATCAATCTGATTCACAAGCTCCGCTTTCCAGGCAGACAGTGCCCGTCCGCTCCTTTAGGGCTTAGGAAGAGATCACGTTTCACTGCGTTGAGATCAGTTGCTATCGTGGCCGTTATCCAGCTTGAATGACGAGCAGAGTTCTTTCAAGACAGAATAGCTCGACTGACCGGCGGGGAATACCGGGATCGCATGGCAGCACCTAAGGCGTGTAGGATTGCGTCCTCTCGATCTCTTTTCGGAAAATTTCAAAACTTTGAGGCCGCGAT
>JAFAVN010000212.1 GCA_019242435.1 Verrucomicrobiota bacterium
TTGTTCAACACGGAGCGGTCCATCTTGCCTGCGCCGTTGCCATCGAAGATGGCCTGGTTACGCCGGTTATCAGAAATGCTGAAGGCAAAAGCCTGAGCCAGATCAGTGCTGAAATCAAAGACCTGGCTTCAAAAGCACGCTCCAAGAAGCTCAAACCGGAGCAATACCAGGGAGGAACTTTGACGGTATCAAATCTTGGCGGTTACGGCGTGGAACAATTCTTTGCTATCATCAATCCACCGCAGTCTTTGATCGTGTCGGTCGGCGCGATCCTCAAAAAGCCGGTAGTCAATAGTGCCGGAGCGATCGTTGTGGGGCAGCGCGTTATGATCGGACTCAGCTGCGACCACCGGGTTGTGGATGGCGCCATCGGGGCGCAATTTCTGGCCGAGTTCAAGCGCCTGATTGAAGTGCCCGCACTCATGCTGGTGTAGTGTTGCCACTTTCGCCCGGCTCTCCGAAGGTCATTCGCTTTATGAAATATGATTTGGTCGTTATTGGCGGTGGCCCCGCAGGTTACGTGGGAGCCATACGGGCGGCTCAGCTTGGCAAACGGGTCGCCTGTATCGAGAAAGAGCGCGCGGGTGGCACCTGTTTAAATTGGGGATGTATTCCAACCAAATCTTTGCTGCGCAACGCCGAGCTTTTTCATATCCTTCGGCACCGCGCCGCCGACTTCGGCTTTCGTTTTGACAATCTCGGCTACGACTGGTCCAAGATCATTAGCCGGAGTCGGGCTGTGTCAGACAAGCTAGCCGGCGGTGTCGAATTCCTCTTTCGCAAGCACAAGATCGACTATATCAAAGCAACGGCGTCCGTTGCGGAGTCGGGGCGCGTTAAATTTACGCCCGCTGACGGCAAAGAACAGATGGCAGAGGCAGAGGCCATCCTGATTGCTACCGGCGCCGTCTCGCGTAACCTGCCGAGCCTTCCGGTAGACGGGAAGACCGTCATCGACAGTCATTATGCCATGATCGTCGATCCTCAACCGAAGCGTTTACTGATTATTGGTGCGGGTGCAATCGGGGTCGAATTCGCCTATTTTTTCAATGCCTTTGGAACGGAAGTCACCTTAATCGAAATGCTTCCCAATGTGCTTCCGATCGAAGACACTGAAATCAGCACAACGCTTGAGAGAGCACTCACTAAACAGGGCATCAAGATCCTGACTAACTCTAAAGTTACTGACAGTTCAGTCTCGAAGAAAGGGGTCCGCCTTACGGTGGAAGGCAAAGAAAAACAGACCTTAGAAGCCGACTGTGCACTGGTAGCGATTGGCGTCGCGCCCTTGTTGCCGCCCGGTGTCTCGTTCAACCTGGATCCGAAAGGATTTATTCAAATCGATGACCGCTATCAGACCAGTGTTCCTGGCATATATGCCGCAGGCGATGTTATCGGTCCGCCGTGGCTAGCCCACGTCGCCAGCTGGGAAGCGATTCAGGCAATCAACGGTATTTTTGGGATTGCTAAACCAAAACGTCTGCAGAATTTTCCGGGTTGTACTTACTGCCAGCCTCAAGTAGCCAGCGTCGGTCTGACTGAGCGCGCTGTTAAAGACAAAGGGCTCAAGTATCGAGTAGGCAAGTTTCCATTTTCAGCAAACGGCAAAGCCTTGGCTGCGGGAGAACCCGACGGTTTTGTTAAACTTCTCATCGGGGAACCGTACGGAGAAATACTGGGAGCTCACGTTATTGGCGCCGAGGCCACTGAGCTAATCGCTGAGCTTGGTTTAGCGATCAATCTCGAAGCCACCCACGAAGAGCTCGAAGACACCATCCATGCACACCCAACTTTAAGCGAGGCCGTGCACGAAGCCGTCGGGAACGCATTTGGTTTGGCGATTCATATCTAGGCTGGAATGCCCACCGAAGACCGATGGGCGGATTGCAAAAAGGCTCCGGAGGGGCTGGATCTTTATAGATCCAAAATGCAAAAAAATGACTAGCTCGGGAGGAGCGCTATCTGTTTGGGTAGATCATTTACCTTCGGGTGCATCGTCTTGGATGCCGCTCCTAGCGGAGCTCATCTCTTTCTACACTACGGTTGCTATAAAGATTTAGCTCCTACGGAGCCGGTCTTTGCCCCGGTTATCAAACTTACTCACAGCGTTAATCCGAAGTACTTTTGGCGAGTAACCCAAATCTATTAATCTTCTTCTGGTTAATAACCTGCTTTAATTAGCGCAAGTTCCTAATTACTAAAGACTTACAGTTTGAGCAAGATGACCAATAACTATGTGGTAGCCTCTCAACCGCAGTGGTAAGTAGCTAAAGACAGGAGATTACCAAAGTTATTCACAAGTATTCCGCTGTACTCCACGACACGCCTCACAACCTGGTTCTACCGCCCCGTCAGGGTTTGGTGAACCGATCCACCAAGGCGATAAATTCGGTAAGAACCTCGGGATTGCTGACAGCTTCCCGACTCACGGCTTTTGCCAAAGGTACGCCCTGAAACAGCCGTTTAACCGGGACCTCAAGCTTTTTGCCATTTAGAGTGTAGGGAATATTGGATACGGCGCAGATAGCGTCCGGCACATAGCGAGGCGATAAAAGAGTTCGTATCCGATTATTGATATTAGACTTTAGCTCACTGCTAAGTCCGACCTCCGCGGCCAGAACGACGAAAAGGATCAATTTCCCGTCGCACTCGCCGGATCCGGCCCGCAACCCGGTAGTGTCTATGACCAAAGCCTCGTTGATTTCAGGGAAGGCTTCTACTACGCGATAGAATTCGCTCGTGCCCATTCGTACACCACCGCGGTTCAAGGTTGAATCGGACCTACCGTAGATAACGCATTGCCCGTCGTCCGGATTGATCTCAATCCAATCACCGTGCCGCCAAATACCGGGAAAATAGTCAAAGTAGCTGTCTCGTAGCCTTTGCCCATCAATGTCATTCCAGAAAAAGACGGGCATCGAAGGGAATGGCGCGGTTAAGACCAACTCACCCATCTGGTTCCACACGGCTTGTCCGTTTTCGTTCCATGCCTCAATCCTGGCTCCAAGGCCGCGGCATTGCAGTTTCCCGCGAATCACCGGTGCTAACGGATTCGACAGAACGAACGCGGTGCAAACATCGGTTCCTCCGCTGGCGGATCCGAGCCAGACATCGCTCTTCACGTTTTGATACACCCAGTCAAAGCCCTCGGGCGGCAAGGGTGCACCCGTGGAACCAATCGCCTTAAGCCTGGACAGGCCGACGTCATGCCGAGGTGTCAGGCCTGCTTTTTGGCACGCTAATAGGAATGGAGCGCTCGTTCCAAAATAAACGATTTGTTCTTCGTCCACGAAACGCCAAAGGACGGAAAGGTCGGGGTACTTGGGACTCCCATCGTACAAGACGATACAACTGCCTAGGCCAAGCCCGGAGACGAGAAAATTCCACATCATCCAACCCGCGGTAGTGAACCAGAAAAACCGATCACCGTCTCGGAGATCGAGATGTAACGACAGGGCTTTCAGATGTTCCAGTAGAATGCCCCCATGACTTTGCACAATGGGCTTCGGTATCCCTGTGGTGCCGGAAGAAAAGAGGATCCAGAGCGGATGCTCGAACTCGACCGGCAGCACTGAAAAAGACTCTCTATCTGCGTGCTGGAGAAAGTTGTTGAACGGAATGATGTGAACGGAAGCTGGTAATCCGTCCAGCACTGGATTTTCTCCTATCAAGACGAGTGCCTTCAGCGACGGCAGTGCTTCCGCAATCTGTCGAAGAACCTCTCTTCTGTCGTGGTGCTTGCCGCCATAAAAATAACCGGTCACCCCGAAAAGCACTTTCGGTTCGATTTGTTGCAGCCGATCAAGCACCCCCTTGCTGGCAAGCTCGGGGGGACAACTTGACCAGATCGCCCCGAGCGACGCCGCAGCCAAGAAGGCGATCACTGTTTCCGGACAATTTGGCAAATAGCCGCAGACGCGGTCACCTTTTTCGACGCCTAAACCTCGGAGGGCGTTGGCCGAGCCGGCAATTTGATCGGCTAGTTCTGCTCCGGTAAGCCGGCGTCGTTCCGATTTGCTCTGCCCCTCCAGCGCAGAGATAATGAGGACCTCTTTCGGACGCTGGTGGATCCTTTGTAACAGGTGCTCTGCATAGTTTAAGGTGGCTCCAGGGAACCAATGAGCGTTATGCGACTCTTGCCCCAGGAGAACTCTTTCTGCTGCGGAATGAAACCGAACCTCGAAAAATTCCGCTAAGGATCGCAAGAAATTCTCCAAGTCAGTAATCGACCAATTATAGAGATCCTGATAATTCTGGAATCGGAGTCCGTGTTTATCTTCAAGAAATTGCAGATAACGTTTGAGATTGCAGGTTTCTAGCAGACGCAAGTCTGGACGCCATAAGATCTCGAACTGGGGAGCTGAAGCCATGCTCGTCACCTTTTCAGGTTAGCGGATGTGTTGGGCCGGTCAATGGTTAGCAGTGGCGGTAATACCGGCAGAATTTTCGGGACAGGATTTGAACGTGCGCTTGCTTCGCTTGACAAATTCAATGAGCCGGGTTTTTTCAATCCTCTTTCCCGAATTCCATTTCATGATGATTTCTTACCCATGATCAACGTCGAGCACCTGACCAAGATGTTTGGACCAAAGTGCGCCGTTGACGATGTCTCGTTTTCTGTGGCCAAAGGTGAAGTCTTAGGATTTCTCGGGCCCAACGGCGCCGGAAAATCCACGAGTATGCGGATGATCACAGGCTATCTACCTGCGACGTCCGGAGTGATCACCGTGGCCGGTTTTGATATCACCGAACACCCGTTGGAAGCACGTCGTCGCATCGGTTATCTGCCGGAGAACGCGCCGATTTATTCCGACATGTCGGTGCTTGGTTTTCTCAATTTCTGCGCCGAAATGCGTGGTCTATTCGGCCAGGCAAAAAAATCCGCCATCGATCGCGTGGTGCAACTCTGCTTTCTCGAGCGCGTCTTACACCAGAGCGTTGATACACTATCGAAAGGGTTTCGTCATCGCACGTGTCTGGCGCAAGCACTGCTTCACGATCCAGAAATATTAATTCTGGATGAACCGACAGACGGCCTTGATCCCAACCAGAAATATGAAGTTCGGACACTGATCCGGCGAATGGGGGCAGAAAAGGCCATTATCTTCTCCACTCATATCCTCGAGGAAGTAGAAGCTGCCTGTACACGGGCAATTATCATCGACCAGGGGAAAATTGTGGCCAACGGTACACCGGCCGAGCTCAAAGCTAAATCGCCGGCCGCCGGCAACATCACTATTACCGTGCGAAACATGTCCAAGGAACAACTTGTTTCCCAAGTGGAGGCGCTGAAGAACGCAGAGAAATGTTCGGTGCTGGCGGACCAAGATGAGCATGTAACTTTACGCATAGTTCCTCGAGGAAATTTATTGGC
>JAFAVN010000303.1 GCA_019242435.1 Verrucomicrobiota bacterium
ACTCGATTGAATCGTTGGTGTTCTTCCCGGCCGGCGGCGCGTTCCATGGCGGCCACGGACGACCACGTATCTACGTAGCCGAGAAAATCGGATCGATTCCATTGAACGGTTATTTGCATTTCCGGAGCTGCGAGTTCTGGGAAAGGAAAGTCGAACGAGCGGTAACCTTCTTCCACGTATTTGCGTTCTGGCGGCCAATAAGGACCTAGAACCGTGAAATAAAAATGGTCGATGATCGGATCAAGTTGTTCATCAATCTTGACGATTCCATAACAGATCAAAGCGATCAGCGTACCGGAGTGTCCGACTCGACGCGCTTCATTATAAAAAGCCGGCAGATCAAACCAATGCGCAGCCTGGGCGGCGACGATCAGGTCGGCCACCCCGCTCTCCAGACCGCTGACTTCAGCCGGAGCACAACTGTAGGTAACTCGAGAATGGGGGATCGCGTGTTCGATCTGCTTTGCGCTCGCATCGGTCGCGTAGACATTGGCAAAACGCTCTGCCAACAAGGTCGAGAGTTGTCCGGAGCCACACCCGCAGTCCCACGCGACACTTTGCCCGGATGCGCGATCAGCCAAGAAGTTCACCAACTCGAAGGGATAAGTCGGACGATGCGCAACGTACCGCGCGGCTGACTGAGAGAAATGATCTTTGAATGATTGCATCTTGGAAGGAGTTCAAGGAGCGATTCCGGTCATCTATTTCGACGATCCATGGTCAAGAATGTTTCTCATCGCTACGCCGAACGCCGAAGGCTAAACGCCAAATGCTCGCGCTTTACTCTCGCCCCGCGGCGTTGCAGCCGCCAGAATAAGTCTCCATCATGAAGCTCATCTGCTGTCTGGCTCCGCTCGGGTTGATGGCTTGTTCAGCCGGTCCTTTCAACGGGCATCTAACCACTGAGAACAATGAAAACGAATCGGCGACAAATTATCCTCCGCGCACCTTGCAAGAAGAGACCTTTGTTTTGAACCAGTCAGTCAGTTACGAATCTAAACGCCCGGCGACGGTGCCGGAAACAAGGGCGGTGATGAAAAGTGGTGACAAACTCACCGGTGCGATCGGTAACGCGCATTTTTTGGCAATCCCGGTTTCGGCTGCAAGAGGCGACACCACCCGGGCTGACGTGATGGTGTACGATGCACGAAAGCATGCCGTAGTCGGAAACACGGTGTACCGGATCGGCTACACGCCTCCAGCAGGTCAGTCATTGTCTCTTGATGGCACTACCGCCATATTCGAAATGCCGTGAGCGCGTTGAGATGCCCGAGGCCCTGGAGGGGAGCCGCTTTACAAGTGGTTAAACTCTATTGGTCTCTAGCAAGCGGCTCCCGGGAACAATCCACTGGATTGCCTTCATCCCCCCTGTCTGAAGCTGTTAAGGGAAGATGCCTGGGCATTAGCGAAATCCCTTGGGTGACTCCCGGGAGCCGCCTGTTAGAGACCAATGGAGCAAGCCACCTGCAAAGCGGCTCCCCTCCAGGGCGTTGGGCATTTGCACGCATTCACGACGTTAGGACGCAAGAACCCGATGGATTGTTCCCGGGAGCCGCCTGTTAGGAACCAATAGAGCTAGCCGCCTACAAAGCGGCTCCCCTCCAGGGCCTTGGCATCCCCACGGCGTTCCCGGCGTTCAGCTCAAACTGCCTCCGCCATGCTGGACTCGGGCTGATTTCCGGAGCCCGTCGGAACCACTTCATAATTGATTCCGCGTTTGGCGAACTCCTCTCGGAACCGATTCGATATATTCGAGTCGGTTATTATCAGAGAAACCTCTTCTAACCGCGCATAAGTCGTTAAACAAGCGTGTCCGAATTTCGACGAATCCGTGAGCACATAGGTTTCGTCGGCAGAACGGATCATTGCCCGTTTGACCTCAGCATCGAGAGGATTGGGGGTACTATGCCCATGAGAAACGGTGCTACCTGATGTCCCCAGAAATGCTCTGTCTGCATGATAGTTTTCGAGGGTTCCCACGGCCACAGGACCGATCAACGTCAGACTATGGTTACGGACCTGACCGCCTATTAGCAGCAGTTCGTAACCCGCTCGGGCCAATTCTAATGCTGCCGGGACCGAGTTCGTTATCACATAGAGCGACCTGAATCGACCAACTAACGCCGAGGCCAGGGAAAGGGCTGTGGTTCCGCCGTCGAGAATGATCGTATCCCCATCATGGATTCGTTCGACCGCCGCCTGAGCGATCCCTTGTTTAACGCCGGCTTGCAGCTGAACCCTTTCGATAAACGAGATGTTGAATCGGCTGCGGTGGGAGAAAACTGCCCCGCCATAGGTCCGTTGCAGCAGACCCTGCTCTTCCAGTTCGGCCAAATCCTTCCGGATTGTGACCTGACTCACCGCGAAACGGTCTGCCAGGTTTTCCACCTTTACATTACCCTCATGCTCGAGTGTACGGAGGATCTGGCGCCTTCGTTCCTCTGCGGTCACTGATGGGATCGAGTCGGGTTCCGGTTTCAGAGTAGTTTCGAATTGATCATAAAGTGAAACAGACCGACAAAGGATTTCAACAGGATTTTTCTAGCTTCGGAGCGAAGGAAGAAAGACCGGAAGGTGGATACCCGGGACGCGACTGAGTGAGCATCCCCCAAGTATCCATTCTTCCGGTCTTCCTTCTTTCCATCCCCATTTGTCATTTCCTCACCAGCCATGCATGGTTCCCCCATGAGACGATTTCTCCTTGCGAATATGCTTGCCGGTGCGGCCTTCTTCTTGCAAGGCGCCGGACAGGCGAGTCTTCCTCAATTGGAGCCGGCGCCTCCAACTGCGAAGCATACGGTTACTGATACGATCGATGGGGTTACGTTGCAGGATGACTATCAGTGGTTGGAGCAGTTAAACGACCCAAAGGTGAAAGCCTGGGCGGAGAAGCAAAACCAGCGGGCCCAAAAGTTCCTGGATGCCTTACCGGAACGCACCCAACTCGCCGCTCAAATTAAAAAGTTAATTACTTCCGTTCCTCCGGGCCTTCAAGAAGTGGAAATCGTCGGGAACAAAATTTTTGGTCTGAAGTTGGATCCATCCAAACAGCAGCCGTTTGTGGTAGTACTTGATAACCCGGAAAAACCAGAGAGCGAAAAGACCATTTGCGATCCGAATACCATCGATCCTTCGGGAGCCACGGCTCTCGATTGGTTTGTGCCGTCTCCCGATGGTAAGACCCTGGCTGTTTCCATTTCAAAGAACGGCACTGAGGATGGAGACCTCTGTTTCTTTGATGTCGATACCGGCAAGCAGCTACCGGATATAATCAAGCATGTTCAATTCCCGACCGGAGGAGGAAGCGCAGCTTGGACCAGGGACGGTAAGGCGGTCTTCTATACCCGTTATCCCAGGGAAGGGGAGCGGCCGGCGGCCGATCTGCACTTCTATCAACAGGTGTATTTTCATAGGTTAGGAACCCCCGAGTCTGAGGACGTCTATTCCGTCGGCAAGGAGTTCCCCAAAATCGCCGAAGTACAGCTGCAATCGAATGCTGATTCTGACTATGTGGTCGCTACCGTCGAGAACGGTGATGGGGGAGATTATGAGACGTTTGCTTACGGTCCGGACAAAAACTGGCACCAACTCGCCAAGTTTGAGGACGGAGTCAAAAAGGGCGTGCTCGGTTTTGGACCGGTTTTTTATGCAATTTCACTCGCAGAAGCCCCCCGCGGAAAGCTAGTTAAATTCGCTCTTGATGCTTCCGAGCCTAAACCAGAACTGGTTGTGCCTGCCGGCGAAGGCGTAATCAGCGACGTTGCAGTAACCGATAATCAGATCGTCATGGCAACGCTCGAAGGCGGGCCCTCCGGTCTTTACGCTTACAACCTTGATGGTTCGAACCAGAAGACTATCCCGATCCCGCCTATTTCAACGGTTGCCTTTCTTGCCGCCGGCAAGGATCTGGTCCTGACCAAGATCGGCAGTTATACCGAGATTGCTAATTGGTTCAAATACGACGCCGCCGATAATCAGTTGGCTCCCGCCCGTCTCAACGCAGAAGCACCAGTCAGTTTTACTGATTTGGAGGTAACGCGAGATTTTGCTGTTTCTAAGGATGGAACCAAGATCCCGCTGAATATCGTTCACAAACGGGGAATTGCCCTTGATGGTAGCCATCCCACTATTTTGTACGGATACGGCGGATACGGACTGAGCGAGGTTCCGAGAGCGAGGTTAGTTTTTCGAGCCTGGTACGACCGTGGCGGCATTTATGTGGACACCAATCTGCGAGGCGGCGGCGAATATGGAGAAGAATGGCACAAGGCAGGTTATCTTACGAAGAAACAGAACGTATTTGATGACTTTGCGGCCTGCGCCCAATACCTCATCGAGCATAAGTACACTTCGACGCCAAAGCTCGGAATGCTGGGCGGAAGTAACGGCGGACTTTTGATGGGAGCAATGATCACTCAGCACCCGGGGTTAATGAAAGCCGTCGTCTCGGAGGTGGGGATCTATGATTCTGTGCGAAGCGAGCTCTGGCCGAATGGGGCATTCAATACGACCGAGTTTGGTACGATTAAGGACCCTGATCAATTTAAAGCGCTGCTTGCCTATTCGCCTTACCATCACGTGATCGACGGAAGAAAATACCCGGCGATTCTCTTGACCGCAGGGCTGAACGATGGGCGGGTTGCGCCTTACAACTCGTTTAAATTTGCTGCCCGGTTGCAAGCGGCGGCTGCGCCTGGTAACCCGATCCTCTTACGCGTGAACTCGTTCGGTCACGGGGGAATCGGCAGCTCCCTGGACCAACAGGTGGCGGACCTGACTGACGTGTTTTCTTTCTTTGCCTATCAACTCGGTGCCGAAGAGGGTGCCCAGAACGCCGCAGCTAAGGGGGACTGAGAGGTAAGAAGTGAGAAGCGAATGGTGAAGATGCTTTTTGAGACAATCTCCATCTTCGGCCGCACTTCATAGGCACCCTGGAAACGCCGCGCACGCCGACAGCGCGGCGTCAACGTCAAGAACGTAGGGCGAGGCTCCGATCCACCTTCAAAATTCTAAATCAGACCTCCTTAATGGAAGCGATGTAGCTCGCCCTCTACCAAGCCTTCTTGCCGTTTTACCCGCTCCTGTCCCGGATCCAACAACGCTCCCAATTGCACACTCAACGCAGCTACTCCGCACACCAGGATCGGCAATGCATACCGGTCGTTGAAATAAATGCAGATACAGTTTGCCAGGTACAGCGCTGCACTGGTCAGGAGTAGCGATAGGCTGATCCAGGCGATTCCGCCTTGGCCCCGTCTCACTAGCAATATAGACACCGCGAGATTGCCGATGATTAATGTGACGAGCGGAATCGGTCCCCAGAGCATGAGATAGGGGTCTCGTTCCGCCCTTTGAACCAAATTGACTGCCTCCGGGTACTCGATCGATCGCAGTGCCGCCAGCGGCGCCCAACCATTCGGATCATCTCGTCGCATGCGGGCGGCTGTCCGGTTGGCGAGAAACCGGTTGAGATTCAGTTTCCCGTTGTCTTCGCGAACGTAACCGTGCAGGAAGTCTGAGAGGATTATGTCGATCAATTTGGGGTGTAACGTCTTTAAGTAATCGAGCGCGGCCCGGAAGACGATGATATCGCTTTTCGCCTGAATGGATGATTCCGGCACGCCCTGGCGACGGAGTACCGCCCCAACTACCTCGGCAAGCTCGGCATGGGTGGTTCCGAGTCGCACGTCTGTTTCAATGGCGGCCTGCAACGCCGGGTCCTTCTCTGATGCCGCCAGTTTCTGTGCCAAACTGATGCGTTGGGCTTCAGATAACTTATATAGAAAAGCGTCGACTCGGTCTGTCAAAGGGTACCCAAGGTCACCGCGGTATTCTTGGCCGGTTTGGGCAATCATGACGTGGACGATCAGTGAGTCGATCGCTAAAGCGACGGCGCCGCAGATCACAGCGAGAGCCAATTTGGTGAGTGCCGGTTTGATGTGTTCTTTGCGAAATAGCCGCGTAAGCAAGGAACCGCCTATTGCGATCGGCAGCCACAAAACCAAAACACAGCTGATATGGCGGGTTCCGAGTGCAGCAATCAGTGCAATGGTGAAAATGATCCAGGCCCGCCAATCTGCCTTCTGCAATGCCCATAGGCCGCACCCGACCAGCAGAATGATGGCCGTAACACTTGGCGCTTCAGACCCCGCGCACTGCTGTTGGCCGTAAAGAGCGGTCGCGCTCATAAAGCACAGAACCATCGCTCCTCGGCCTAACCCGGTCTTAGCGGCCATTCGGACCAGCAAAGTCAGCGCTCCGACCAATCCCGCGTGTTGGGCAATGACGAGCATTTCGACACCAAGCGCCGTCGGATGCTGTTCGCGAAATAAGCTGACTGCCGGCAACGAGTGCCCGTTGAGCAACGCGTGAATGCTATCTCCGATCCAGAAAGGAATTCTGCCGGAAAAACAATAGAGCGGTGGATAATGGAGAATATTAGACCAGCCTTCAGCCCAGATCAGTTGACCCATCGCGTCCACATCTTTCCAGAGCGGTGGATAGGCCAGGAGCAGATAAAGCGAGGGGAGACCTAAGAACAGAGCAGGGTGTCGCCCCACAGTTGCGACAGCCTTTCGCACTCCGTCTATCGCAGGGTGAAACATCTGTCGACTGGGTGTGTCCTTGTGCGCTGATACATTCGGCATTCCAAAAAAACGGTTCAAGAGCCAGCAATCTAATTGCAACTCCAAAAGTATCGAGAAAACTTCGATACATGAGCTCGGAAGGATCTGCCGGACAAACACCCGACGAACACGACCGGCACGTGGAAGAGGAGCTAGACGAAGCCCTGGAAGAGACATTTCCTGCGAGTGATCCGCCCAGCTTCACCTCCGGTCGGGAACGATCCCCAGAAGAAGGATCCAAGTGAGAGGGTGCAGCGGCTCGTCCAAAAGCGTGGAGGGAAGCCGCTTTAGAGTTCGCGAACGCGGTGCTGCGTATTTTGGACAGCGTTATCAGCTGTTGAACGCGACGTTAACGGGCAGCTCCCGAGAACAGCCTCGAGGTTTGATCGTAGCCGCGGGGTAGCTCTCGGGAGCTGTCAAGTTATCCCAGGCTGGTCTCAGAGCACGCGCCGTAAGCAAAGGCGCGGGCGACGCCAATAGCTCTCAAGCGGCTCCCCTCTGATCTCGACAGGCGGCACTCCACCCGTCCGGTGTTTCAAAAGCTTCCCGCTCTCTCTTGTCCTTGTTCAATCCCGCCCCTCGTTTGTTCTTTAGTTGACGCCTGGAAGCCGTCCGGTTAATTGCGTGGTCCCTTAATTCACACGGGAGGCAGACTAACATGACAAGAATTGGCATTAATGGGTTCGGACGGATTGGGCGTTTGGTTTTTCGAGCAATTGTAGAGCAGGGATTGCTAGGTAAAGAGATCGATGTGGTGGCTCTCAATGACCTCGTCCCCGCAGATAATTTAGCCTATCTTCTTAAATACGATTCAACGCAGGGCCGTTTTCAGGGCGATATCAGCAGCGAGAAGTCCAGCCCCGACTTGGAAGCAGACGATATTCTGGTGGTGGACGGTCATCAGATCCGCTGCCTCGCTATCAAGCAAGGTCCGGCTGCCCTCCCTTGGGCAAAATTAGGTTGTGAAATCGTGATCGAATCGACCGGCTTGTTCACCGCTGCCGACAAGGCTAAAGGTCATATGGAAGCGGGTGCCAAAAAGGTGCTTATCTCGGCCCCGGCGAAGGGCGAGGACATCACGATCTGCATGGGAGTGAATCACGAGAAGTACGATCCTTCCAAGCACCACATCATTTCGAACGCCAGTTGCACAACGAATTGCTTGGCCCCGGTGGTTTACGTCCTGTTGAAAGAAGGATTCGGCGTTGAAGAAGGTTTGATGACCACCGTCCACAGTTATACCGCCACCCAGAAGACGGTTGACGGGCCTTCACTTAAGGACTGGAAAGGCGGACGTGCTGCCGCTATTAACCTGATCCCTTCTACTACGGGAGCGGCTAAAGCGGTTGGGCTGGTCTGCCCGGAAGTCAAGGGCAAGCTGACCGGAATGTCCTTCCGAGTGCCTACTCCCGCGGTTTCGGTTGTCGATTTAACCGTTCGGACTGTAAAGGAGACGAGCTACAAAGAGATCGCCCAGAAGATGAAGGAAGCTTCGGAGACCTATCTAAAAGGCATCCTCGGCTATACTGAGGATGAAGTCGTCTCGACAGACTTCCTGCATGATAGCCATTCCAGCATCTTCGATTCGGGTTCCGGCATCGAACTGAATAGCCGGTTCTTTAAGCTGGTAAGCTGGTATGACAATGAATGGGGTTACTCCCATCGTTGCGTAGATCTATTAAGCTACATCACCCAACGCTGAATCTGCCATGGCCAAACTGTCCGTTCGTGACTTGGAAGTTAAGGGACGTCGGGTGCTAGTCCGTGTGGACTTTAACGTGCCGACGGAAGAAGTCGCTGGTGCGATCCGGATCACCGATGATACCCGGATCCGGGAAAGTCTGCCGACCATCAATTTGCTTCGAGAACGAGGTGCCAGAGTTATCTTGCTCGCGCATTTCGGCCGACCCAAAGGCAAACCGAATCCCAAATATTCGCTTAATCCGGTAGCCCAACGATTGGCTGAGTTGCTTGGTTCGCCGGTGCAGTTTTCCACCGAGACGGTTGGGGCGGAAGCGGAAGCGGCCACCAGGCAGCTTCGCGATGGAGAAGTCTTGCTCATGGAAAACGTCCGGTTCTATGAGCAAGAGGAAAAGAACGACCCAAAGTTCTCGCAGCAGCTCGCCAACCTTGGCGACGTTTACGTAAACGATGCCTTTGGTGCTGCTCACCGTGCTCACGCTAGCACTGCCGGAGTGGCCAAGTACCTATCCCCGGCGGCCATGGGGCTGTTGATGGAGCGGGAATTACGCTACCTGCAGGATGAACTGGCGAATCCGGAGAGGCCGTTCCTGGTGATCTTAGGTGGAGCGAAAGTCTCTGACAAGATCGACGTCATCAAGACATTGATGGACAAAGCCGACGTTTTCCTGATCGGCGGGGCGATGGCTTACACCTTTTATCGTGCTGTCGGTATTCCGACCGGGGCAAGTCGGGTGGAAGAAGACAAAGTGCATTTGGCCGAAGAACTGCTGAAGCTGGCCGAACAAAAAAA
>JAFAVN010000405.1 GCA_019242435.1 Verrucomicrobiota bacterium
GCGTAGGATTCCCGGACCGCCTTGTCGAGAGCCTCACCATTGTCGACCAGTCCCTGCCAATTCGAGGATTTTGCCATCCGCGAAGCCAGCGCAGCGCACCATTTGAATATTCCAGCCTTTTGTACCAGATAGAACCCGCCCACAGCAAGAACGGCAATCAGTTCAGCGACCGAACCAATCCAAAGCAGATTCATTTTGCCGGTGGCCGCGAACAGCAACAGAAATCCCGCCAGTGTGAAAATGATTTTAGTAAAGACGCAGATGGTTACATCTACCAGCGTGCTGGCTGCTGCGATTATCCCGGGCACGCCCCTTAGAACAGCGAGTCGCGCCGTCAAAATGTCGCCTCCCACTCGAGCCGCAGGCAAAAGATTACTCACGGATTCGCCAATCCAATGCATCCAAAATCCGGCAGCCAAACGAGGCCGGTTTTCTTTCGGTATCAAAACGATCCATCCCAGCGTATCGCTTAACAGGCGGATTGCATGAAGACCGATAATGGCAGCAATGCCCCACCCGGCTCTCGCCACTGCCGCCGCCACTTGTCCGGCTCCTTGCTGAACGACCAATCCGACAAGCAATGCCCCACCGGCAAGCCCAAGCAGATAAGCGATGACATGGATTTTCTCTCGTTTTCCCACTTCCCGGAATATAGACGGGTTTCGCCGAGCAAAGCAAAGGCGGTTGGAACGAGCGTCCGCGAATGGGACAGGACGCTAGCACCCACCGCCGGATGGCGGTCGGTCCATTATCGTGACGGGCCTTGACGGCGCTCCCGTCGTCTCAATCTGTGCAACTTCGGCGGATCGAACCGGCTCACTAGCCGCGGTCGCGCGCTGAAGGTGCCACTCTCGCAGGATCTTAACCATCTTTAAGCATAACCATAACCATGCCAGACCGAGAGCCATCGCACCTAAGACGTCTGTCAGATAATGCGCCCCCAGGGCAATCCGACTGAGGCCGACCAGGACAATGATCGATGCCGCTGCCACCACGGCCAAGACTCGCAGCCGCAATGACTTGACCATAAGTACCGCGAAACTCGCCGCCAGACCATACAGCAAGGTCGCAGCTACTGTGTGTCCGCTGGGGAAACTGTACCCGCTCAAATCGACCAATGCGCTCTGATGATAAGGGCGCTCGCGGCGCACGAGATCTTTGATCAGTTCTCCGAGCAAGGTCCCGCCCGGCACCGTCAACAATAATGTGAGCAACCCGTACCAGTGCCGCCGGAAAATCAGAACAGAAGCAATCGCCAAAATCATCGCGCCAACCCACCACTCACAGGCCAATTCGGTCAGTGCTAACATCAGCGTTATAAACGGCTGCGCCAGGTGAGCGTGGAACCAGGAAGAAAGATGATGATCGACGCTATTAAACGGCACGAACGCTAGGACCAATATAAAATACGACAAATGCGACACACGGAGAACTCCGAAAACACCACCAACTTCCAACTTCGGCGTCCTCCGTTTCGGTTGTCAAGTCCGGTTGCCTCGGCAATGCCTCTTGGCCCCATTGACCACCCCTTAAAACCGCGCTAGCTAGAGTGCTTCATGCGATTCCGCTCAGTACTCGTAGCTGGCCATCAAGGTCTGGTAGGGAGCGCGGTCGTTCGCAATCTGAGGCGAAATGGCGACGTCGAACTGATAACCAGGTCTAGAAAGGAGCTTGATTTACGCAATCGCGACGCGGTTGACCGTCTTTTGCGGGATACTAAGCCGGAAGCCGTTATTATCGCGGCGGCAAAAGTCGGCGGTATTCAGGCTAATAGCCGCTACCCAGTCGAGTTTTTGCTTGAGAACCTGGAGATCCAGAACAATCTCATTGCTGCCAGCTTCGTGGCCGGAGTACAGAAATTGTTGTTTTTGGGTAGTTCCTGTATTTACCCGAAATCCGCTCCTCAGCCAATTGCGGAGGATGCCATTTTGACCGGTCCGCTCGAGCCGACCAATGAACCATACGCGTTAGCTAAAATCGCCGGCATCAAACTTTGCCAGGCTTACGCCAGGCAGTACGGGGCGAACTTCATTTCTGCGATGCCGACCAATCTCTACGGTCCAAATGACAATTTCGATCTTGAGAGCTCTCACGTTTTGGCGGCACTGCTTCGGAAAGCCCACGACGCAAAGCTCGCCGGCCGGCGGAGCTTAATGGTGTGGGGGACCGGAACACCTCGCCGTGAATTTTTGCACAGTGACGATCTCGCCGACGGACTGCGGTTCTTAATGGAGAATTATGATGCGCCTGATGTCGTTAACGTTGGTTGGGGCCAGGATGTCACGGTTCGGGAGTTGGCGGAGATCGTGTGCGACGTCGTCGGATTTTCTGGAGATCTGGAGTTCGATCACTCTAAGCCCGACGGTGTCCCGCGTAAGCTTTTAGATGTGAGCAAACTCGGCAAGCTCGGCTGGAAGCCCAGGATTTCATTGCGCGAAGGTATCAGGTCAACCTACGACTGGTTCTTAAAGGAGGGTGACCGCTGAACCCAAATGACTTCATGCAAGCAGACCCAAGACCGTTAAGAATCGCGATTTCCAGTTTGAGCGGTTGCGGTAATACGACAGCGACTCTGAGTGTGGGACGTACGCTGGGGCTGAAGGTGGTGAACTACACGTTCCGAGATCTGGCAGCGGACATCGGTCTCAGCTTCGAAGAAATCCATGACCGGTCGTTGCATAACAACATATTTGATTATTTGACCGATCTACACCAAATCCGATTATCCCTACAACAGAAGGTAGTAGTGGGGTCGCGATTGGCAGTTTGGTTGGTAAACGCAGATCTTCGGGTCTGGCTGCAAGCGTCATTAGAGGAACGAGCGAAGCGAATCTTTCGCCGCGAAACGGGCGAGAATCTGAGTTATGAGTCGGTGTTGTATCGCACCCTTCAGCGAGACGAACAAAACCGGAAACGCTACTTGCAGCTTTACGGCATAGACAGCAACGATCGCAGCGACTTCGATATCATCATCAATACCGAAAAACTGACGGCCGAACAGGTATCCAGCTTGATCGTTGCAGCAGCCAGATGGGCGAGCCAGAATCAGCTGGATCGGAAGAATCTGCACCTGGAACGAATTCGCAACATGTTAACCGATGGTTTGCACATCGATCCCGCGGCGTTAGTTGATCCTGAGGTGCCGGTTGATCTGAAGGCGATCTATGATAGGCAGGCCGGACTCGCCTGAAGCTCATTCGGACTCGCCGTCAGGCGAGTCCGATCGGGGCTGCCAGGCATTCGTCTGGGATCCCGAAGGCATCGACCAACGCGACTGCATCGTGTCGAACCTGTTCGCAGAGCGATGAAACCAGTTCGGTGATCGCTTTTGATTGCCGGCCTGACATGAAGCCATTTTCCAGGTACCAACCCTTGTGCATTTCGAGCTGGGTAAGCGCAAACAGGCTGGCAAGTTGCCCCAAAGGGCGGCTGAGACTTTGATCAGGTGCTTTCTGGACACCTGCGATGAAGCGCTCCAGGATTTGACGCTCCGCGTATGCATGTGCCAGTTCGAGCAGATCCGGCTGCAAAAGATTGAAAGCTCCGACCGCATCCATCCGGTGGCGGCGAGTCAGCTGGCGAAACGATTCTCCTGCTCGTAAAAGCAAATGAGTCTCGCGGAATCGAAAGTAAGCGAGTTGAGCCTCGGGATTCAGCAGATGTGTCCGCTCCTTTTTCAGCTTAGAAAGGGTGACCCTCTTTCCAAGCGCGTTCAGTGTCTGACGCAAGAGGAAACGGGTTACTTGTCGCCGGTCCATCTGCTTCAGCTGATCCTTTAGCTCGGACAACAAATTCTTAGCTACGAGTTGCAGCAGAACCGTGTTATCACCTTCAAAGGTGGCAAAGATCTCAACGTCCGCCTTCAACGCGGCAAAACGATTCACCGCCATGTAACCTTCGCCCCCGCAACTTTCCCGGCAGAATTGGATAGTACGAATCGCGTTCCAGGTGGCGAAAGCCTTGAGGGCAGCCGCCAAACTTTCGATCGGTCTCCCGCCCAGATCTTGAAATTTCTCCTGAATACCGATTAAATGCCGGACCGCGAAATGGATTCCGTAGACCATGGCTAATCGCGGCATTAACCGGCGTTGGGTTGCCGGATAATCCAGGATCAACGTTTCCGGAGCACCCTCTCCGGAGCCAAATTGGCGGCGTCGCGCGGCATATCGGATGGCGATAGTCAAAGCCGCTTTTGCCATGCTGTTGGCTGCGAGGGCGAGTGTGATTCTACCGCCAACCAGTGTGCCGATGGTGGCGAAGAATCGTGCGTTATTACTCTTAATCTGGGTCTCATACCCGCCGTTGATATTTACCTTCGCGAACCGATCAAGCAACGCCGTACTTGGTACCCGCACCTGGTGAAACCAGAGGGAACCGTTATCCACGCCGTTGAGCCCCATTTTATAACCATTATCCTGGATGGTAACGCCCGGCAGAGTTCGGCCTTCTGCGTCTCGAATTGGTACGAGAAAAACGTGTACGCCTCGCTCAATACCGCCCACCTCGAGCTGGGCAAATACGGCCATCATTCTCCCGTCGCGAGCAGCGTTTCCGATGTAGGTTTTACCTGAAGAGTAGGTTGGACTGTTAATGATAAATTCATGGTTTTCAGGATCGTAAACGGCGGTAGTTTCGAGACCCTGTACATTTGAGCCGTGGCCGATCTCGGTCATAGCAAATCCTCCAAGTAATTCGCAGGAAACGGCGCCCGGAAGATACGTGCGATGATGGTAAGCGGTACCAAGCCGGAGAACGCTGCCGGCAAATAGCCCGAATTGGACGCCGAGCTTAATCAGCAGACTGCCGTCGTGGAAGCTGATCGTTTCCAGAGCCGCGATAAACTTCGGCAGGTCTTGGGCTCCGCCAAGCGACTGAGGTAGAAACCAATGCCCGATTTCTTTCCCTAGACGCGTGGTCCAAGACAATACCTGCTGCCGATATTTTTCATAATCGTCTCCCTCAAAATAATGAAAGTCGGGCCCTGTGATGATCGATTTGATCCGATTTCGGATATCAGCATGCACACCATCCAGGTAGGATTGTAACCGATCTGTGCTGAACCCGGTGAAATGACGTTGGATTGGGGGATACTGGCGTTTTGTTTCACCAGTTTGAGATGGAACCGATAGGGATGATACGACTTGTTCTGGTTTCATGCGCGAGATCTTCCGCCTCATAATGGCTCCCGCCGACCGTTGCGTACGTCAACTGAAGAAATGTCCCTTGAGGGAAGGCGGGGCTCTCGAATAAACTCCGCGTTTTCCCGATGAGCGACGTTTTAACCCGAGAGCTTAATTCGCGGGCTTGCGGCACCAGGCTCCTACCAGTCCGATCCAGGGTACAACCGCGTTTGACGTTGCAACCTCCTTCTGCAACCGCTCTTGGAGCGTGTTAAGATCGCCGAGTGCCTGCAGCGAAAGGTTTAGCTTCTGAATTTGCGGAAGGACGCTTTGTAAAGAATCAGAAACCCACCGAGTAAAGTCTGGATCACATGCCAATTCCATTTCCAGCCGCATATGCGGGGCTGGCAGACCGGCATCTTGGAAGGCTTTGTGCAAACCGGGGCCCATTTCCAAATTCACGCCCGAACGGACACCAGCCTGATGGAGTAACGAAACGGCCGCATGCCAAAGCGGCACGTGCGCGGAAAGCGAAACAAATGGAATCCAGGATCCTTCTTGAAACGCGAGAATGCCGCCAGGCCGGATGTATTTCGCCAGAGAACGTAACGTTGCGGCCGGGTCAGGAAGAAACTGTAGAATGTATCGACCAACTGTTGCGTCAAACTCTAACTCTGTCGAATACTCGGCAACGTCGGTTTGCACAAAATCAATGTTGCCCAGACCTGCCTCTGAGGCACGAACCCGAGCGCGGTTGATTGTACGGGCATCCCGCTCGATCGCTACTACCTTTCCTGAAGGACCTACTATCCTGGCAACGAGCATGGCTACATCGCCGACACCGGCGCCAAGTTCTAAGACCCGTTGCCCAGATCCAATCCCGGCCTCTTGGAAAAATCGCTCGGTAGCTGGAGCCAGCCGAATAGCTTGCCGGATCAGTCGCTCGTGTTCTGCGTCAGTGTTCCCAAGGTGATAGTCGGTGTGGCGTTTACCCGACGACATAGGCTCAGGTGGCATCTTTTACGAATTAAGTGGTATTGGCAAACGTCTATACGTCTTTAAGACCCAGCAGTTGGTGGATGCTCGTGTAGTCAGTAACCTGCTCGATCGGATGAACTCCACAGTCGTTTCCAGGCTTGTCGAATACTTCAGAGACCGGCAGTCACAAATTATTGGCACCTGGATCAAAGCGACACAAAATGATCCGAAAATCAAAAGCTCGCGCACGATCAGCGAACCCGAGCTAGCCGATCATCTTCCAAGGCTAATGAGTGACTTAGCCGGTTACCTCCAGAGTGCGGGCTCCGAGAGTTGCGCAGAAAAAATCAGACAAGAGGCGCGCAAACACGGTAATCAACGTTGGCGCCAGGGCTATCAATTGGCTGAACTCTTACGGGAGATTGCTATTATCCGGCGGCTGATCGTGGTCGATGGACTTTTTTCATTTTTTCGCCTCCGGCCCGAATACAGCGACGAACACCACGACGCGACAGATCTCATCGATCAGTTCTTCGAGAATGTGACCGCAGGCTCGGTAGACCAGTATGTAGAGAATTTCGCCGTTCGACTTAACGAAGCCGCGCGATCCTCGGCAGAAGCAAACGATCGGCTGCGTGAGATCGATGCGTCGCGCCTGTCTTCAATTCGAGGCCTTGCGCATGATCTGGGAAATTTTGTAAACGCATTGAGTTGGGCTGTGGAGAATTTCGCCTCGACAACGAACGAACCTGGCCGCGCCGGGCCATTGGACGTGCTCCGGCGAAACCTGGAAGACGTGGGTTCCCTAGTGCGTCAATTGACCGACTACTCTGTCCTGCTCGCAGGAGAATTTCGCCTGGAGATCGAGGAAATCTCTTTGTCTTTGCTGTGCCAGGAAATCCGGGATTCGTACGGGCCGATAGCAGAAGCTAGCGGCTTGACTCTGAGAGTTACAAATCAGCCCAGCCTGCAATCTATCCGTTCGGATCGGCACAAGTTGAACCAGATTGTTAGCAACCTTATCTCTAACTCGATCAAGTACCGTAAGCGAGATGAGCCTGGCGGTCTAGTCGAGCTGGCGTTCCAGCCCCTAAACGATGAGCATTGGAGACTGAGCGTCTCAGATAGCGGAGTTGGGATTCCGGCGGAAGAATTGGAAACAATTTTTGAAGAATCTTATCGAGGCGCGGCAATTGGGGATGTCCCGGGGATGGGCCTTGGGTTGGCGATCACTCAAAGACTTGTCTTGCTCTTGGGCGGTACGATTACGGTGTCTTCAGAAGTTGGGCGTGGAAGTCAATTTATTCTCACGTTTCCTCGAACGCCTCCGACGAAAACCGTAAGTGACGCTCACGCATGACCTAAAAGGGGATTTCAGAAAAAGTTGAAGATTTCACGAACTACGCAGTTGGGCCGTCGAGTTACCCGTTTGGACGCTCAGTGGGATACCGCGCTGAAGCTGAGTAAGAAACTCGCATGACGAAAAGAAGCCGGGGCCAATCTGATTTATCTTGGATGCGCAGCGGTCGTATCAATTTTTTAAGGCGCCTTCTTGGCGAACCCACTTTTCGAGGGCCTCAAAGTCATGCACCTGCCTTTCCAAAAAACGTGGCACTGCGGCTCTCCATATCGGTTAGCAGGGCGCAGGGTGTGAAATGGGGTCCAAATCGCTCGGCTAGTTGGTTCAAGCGGCTTACAACCTTCGAGACACCGATAGCGTCAGCGTATTTAAGCGGGCCGCCTCGGAAGGGGGCCCAGCCTGTGCCCATAATCATCCCAAAATCCACGTCTGGCGGATCCGTCACCACCTGCTCTTCAAGCACACGAGCGGCTTCGTTCACCATCACGAATACCATTCGGTCGACGATCTCGTTTGCAACGGCTGGTTCGACCTGCGGTTGCAGTTCCTTCAGTTCAGGGTTTGGCCGCTCGGATTTGTCCTGATAAACATAAAAGCCTTTTCCAGACTTCTTTCCCAACCAGCCTTTCTGAATCATTCGGGGGAAAACATCGTTCAATGGTGCCAAATGACGTACTCGGGCGGCCAGATCACTACCGACGTGAAGAGAGACATCTAATCCTACTTCATCATTTAATCGCAAAGGCCCCATTGGCATCCCGAAATCCAACATCGATTGATCAATCGTTTCCACGCTGTAGCCCTCGGCAAAAATCCGGACTGCTTCCAGCAGATAAGGCAATAGAATCCGGTTCACCAGAAAACCGGGACTGTCTTTTACTAATACCGGCAATTTGCCGATGGACTTAACGAATTGAACTGCCACCGCCAATACTGATTCAGCGGTTTGGGGACCGCGAACAATTTCGACCAGCTGCATCCGATGCACCGGGTTAAAGAAGTGAATCCCGACCACCTTTTCCGGGTGCGCTAGTCCTTGGGCAATGGCGTCGATGGAGAGGCCTGAAGTGTTCGAAGCAATCAATGCACAATTTGGTACCTTCGACTCAACCTCGGCGAAGATCTGCTTTTTCAATTCGAGTTTTTCTACTGCAGCCTCGATAACCAGGTCGACGTTTGGCATTGGAACGTCGCGATAGATTGGAAGAATGCGGTCCAATCCCGAATGAGCTTCAACTTCGGTGAAGAGACTGCGCTTAACCGCATCCCGGTAAACCCGATGAATATTTTGCAGGCCTTTGCCTAGGAGCTCCGGACCGACATCCTTCAAAATCACGTTGAGGCTCCGAGCGCTTAACCACTGGGCAATTCCTGATCCCATCGTGCCGGCTCCGATCACCAGAACTTTTTTGGGCTTAAGTGCGGACTTTGCCTGGTCGCCCACAGTCAATTTTTTGGAACGTTCCTGGAGGAAAAAGACTCGTATCAAATTCTGGGCGACATCTCCCGTAGCCAATTCGATGACCGCTTTTTTTTCGTTCTCGAGCGAAACCGCGTGCGGACTTTTGAGACCGGCAACGACCACGTCGAGCGCTTTTAGAGGCGCTGGGTAATGGCCCCGGGTTTTCTCTAAGGTTTTCTTTTTTGCCTGGGAGGCAATCACCGAGGCCACAGCGGAAATATTTCGAAGATGGGTTTTAAAGGCCCGCTTCTTATTTCCGCTCTCGGTGATCAGTTTTACCGCCAGATCTGTTAGCCGCTCGCGGTGAGCTAGTTCATCGACCATCCCAATCTTTTTTGCCACGCGCGCAGGATACTGTCTTCCTGAAAGAATGACATCAAGGGCAGCGGGCAAACCGAGCAGGCGAGGGAGCCGTGTGCAGCCACCCCAGGCCGGCAAGATGCCGAGCGTGGTCTCGGGCAATCCGATCTTGGTCACCGAGTCCGGGCTGGCGATCCGGTAATCGCAGGCCAACGCAATTTCGAGCCCGCCGCCAACTGCGGCACCGTGTATGGCCGCGACTGTTGGGAATCCGAGATTGCCGATCCGGTCGAAAGTCCGCTGGCCCAACTCAATCATAGCAGTGAGATTCTCTTCGGTCGGGTCCTTCGTGAAACTGGTCAGGTCAGCGCCGGCGATGAAGATCTTTGGTTT
>JAFAVN010000349.1 GCA_019242435.1 Verrucomicrobiota bacterium
CGCCGGCTTCTGATGCACGGAGCTATTAAGAACGGTTTTTTCCCGAGGTCACAACAACCGCTTGAGCAAACACTCGAAGTTATGCGGCGCTTCGAGCTTTCATCCAAGCTGGCGCCCTTTACTCGGTGCTTACGATGCAATGGCATCCTGAACCCCGCCCCAAAGGAAAGCGTGGTCGGCCGGCTGCAACCGTTGACAAACCTCTATTATAACGACTTCTCTCAATGCGGCTTATGCGGCCAGACCTACTGGCGCGGCTCGCACATCGAGAAATTGCAAAAGCGTGTTCGAGCGCTCTGTAATCAGTAATCACTGATCCGTGATCAGTAAAGAAGCCAAGGTGCTGGAGGCCAAACCATCCAGCGCCTCCTTTACTGATTAGTGATTACTGATGATGTACCAGCCGCTCCCCGGCTTCAGCTACGCCGCCTTCATCATTTGTCCGGACGACCCACTTGGCTTTTGATTTGAGAAGATCGACGGCGTTGCCCATCGCGATGGGTAGTCCCACCGAATTCAACATTTCGAGGTCATTCAGGCCATCACCAATGGCGGCCGCTTGTTTGAGCGAAATATCAAGAGTTTGTGAGAGCTTAGCCAAGGCTCCGGCTTTGTTTACACCAAAGGGCAACACCTCGAGGTAATTCGGCTTTGAAAAGGTGACTGCACAAACCGAGTTGATCGACTTCTCGATGCGCGGTAGAACTTGTCCTGCGAATTCCAATCGACTGATCAGCATGATTTTGCTCGGTTCCGTGCTGTCGGGTAGCAGCTCACCGGAGATTTCCGGTCGAAGATTCACGATTCGGGTTTCTTCCGCTATCTCCTCGGTCAGGCTTCTGACCCGCCAGGTCTCCGGTGTAAAGACATTGGGTTCAACACCTTGGTTCAATGCTTCAGCCAGGACTGAACGGGCTGCACGGTTCGGTATCCGCAGATCCAACCGGACGTTTTTCGGCTGCAGACTTGGTAACTCCAGTTCGCCTATCCAACCTCCGGAGAAACAGATCAACCAGGGAGCAAAGTTGAATTGTTGCACAATCTCGCGGACCGCCTGAGGCCCGCGTGCTGTAGCCAAGGCTATTTCCAACCCGGAAGCGGCCAATCGGCACACCGCGTCCTTTACCTCGGTTGTCAGCCGATGCGAACCGTCGAGGAGCGTTCCATCTACGTCAATCGCGAACAACCGGATCCTGTTGGCTTCAATTCTCACCAGATGTTCATCCCATCATCGTACAAGCGGACCGCAAATTACACGGAATACTTTTCGTTTCTCGCAGTCATCCCTATAATCCCATTCGAGCCACTCAAAAAGGCGTGAATGATGCTGTCGATCAAAGAGCGGGTTAAAAAGTCCATTCCAAGTTGGCTGATACTCATCCGCCGGTACCGGAAAGTGCACGGCGTTTTTCCGAATCTCGTTCGGCCCGCCACTTTTAATGAAAAAACGTTATACCGGATTCTTTTCGATCGGCGAACCGTGTTGAGGCAGCTAGCGGATAAAGCGGCGGTGCGCTCGTATGTGGCGTTGCGGCTTGGCCCGCAGGCGTTGCCGGAGCTTTACTACCTCACGACCCGTCCCGACACGATCCCGTTTGACCGACTTCCCGACCGGTTTGTGGTCAAGCCAACGCACGGCTGCGGCTGGTTTCAGATAGTCACGGATAAATCAGCAATTGACCGCGACGCCCTGGTAGGCATTTGCACCGGTTGGTTAAATCAGAGCTATTACGACATCAGCCGGGAATGGGTCTACAAGGAGATCAAGCCACAGATCATGGTCCAGGAGTTCATTGATGACGGCGGTGGACCTGTCCCAACCGATTACCGGCTATTCGTCTTCGAAGGCACGGTCGAACTTATCGAGGTGAATGTTGGGCATCTCACCAGGGGCCGGGTACGGCTTTATACGCCGGCTTGGGAAAAGCTCGCACCAAAATCGGGCGACGACGTGCCGCGACCCGCACATCTTACGGAGATGATCGCTGCCGCCGTGACACTGTGCGGGGAACTGGATTTTGTTCGCGTTGATTTCTTCGATACACCCGAGAAGCTGTATTTTGGCGAGCTTACTACCTCGCCTGAATGCGCCATGGGCCGGTTTTTGCTGGAAGGGCTGGATCGGAGCTTAGGCAGGCACTGGAACTTGCCTCACTTTACGACGTTGAGACCCGCTCTGCGCTTACGATATGTCTCGCAAAATAGGCGCCCCGTTTGAGGTAGGTGCGGCTTCGACGCGCTAAATAAACCAGCAGATCGTCTTATCTCTGCAGTCTGCGGATCAGACGTTTTCCCACTTGTGTGAAGACGCCGACCGCAGTACCGCATCCACAACTTTCTCGGTCTCCAAAGCACTCTCGAATGTTGGTTCTGCCGGCTTCCTTTCATCCAAGGAATTTAAAAAATCGGCTACCTGATGGATGAATGAATGTTCGTAGCCAATCGCTAGCCCTGGTACCCACCAATTCGCCATATACGGATGGTCCCCGTCAGTGACATGAACCGATCGCCAACCGCGCAAAGTGCCTTCGTCTTTGTGATCGAACCATTGCAAGCGGTGCAAATCATGCAGATCCCACGCTAACGAGCCGTGTTCGCCATTGATCTCCAGAGTATAAAGCGCTTTATGGCCTCGGGCGTACCGCGTTGCTTCAAAGGTGGCTAAAGACCCATTTCTGAAACGGCCAAAGAAAGCGCTGGCGTCATCGATCCCGACCTTTGTCATTTTTCCCGTCAACTGATGCTGCCGCTCTTTAATGAAAGTCTCGGTCATCGCAGAAACCGATTCTATTTCTCCGTTCAGCCAGATCGCAGTATCGATGCAGTGAGCCAGTAAATCCCCGGTAACGCCGCTGCCGGCAACATCAACATCCAAGCGCCACAAGGCAGCGCCTCCCTGCGGGACAGCCGCCGAGATCGTCCAGTCCTGCAGAAACTTCGCTCGATAATGAAAGACCCGGCCGAGCTTGCCGGACGCGATGATCTGTTTGGCCAGAGTGACAGCTGGAATTCTACGATAGTTGTACCAGACCATCGTCCTGACGCCGGCCTTTTTTGCCGCATCCACCATCTGCTGGGCTTCCGCCAGATTACGCGCCAGCGGTTTTTCACATAAGACCATTTTGCCTGCTTCCAGCGCCGCTACCGCAATCTCGGCATGGGTATCGTTTGGACTGGCGATATCGATCACATCAACGGCGGGATCTTGGATCAGCTTTTTCCAGTCTGCGTAATGAGACTCATAGCCCCATTTATGAGCAAACTGCTTTACCTTTTCCGCATCCCGTGCCGCTACCGCCTTCAGCACAGGCCGGTATTTAAGGTCAAAGAACTGGCTCACGGACAGGTACGCATTTGAGTGCGCCCGGGCCATAAAGCCGTAGCCGATGAGCCCGATGTTGAGGGATTTCATAGGGAGGAGGAGTTCGAGGAGTTTCAGGAGTTCAGGAGATTCGCAGCATTGTCGGGGTTCGCAGCATCGTCGGGTTCGCTGCATTGTCGGCGCTCACAGCATCATCGGCGTTCGCAGCATCGTTGGGGTTCGCAGCATTGTCGGCGCTCGCAGCAT
>JAFAVN010000294.1 GCA_019242435.1 Verrucomicrobiota bacterium
GAAAGTACAATTAAAACGCCGCCCAGTACCGTACACGAGAGAATCCGGTAAGGAGCCAGGACTTCGGCAGTATCCAGCAACAACACTTTCGCCACGGTGACGAATAACAACAGAATTGCACTGATCCGATAAAATTTTCGGTTCCAGACGAAGCCGGCAACCAAGAGTACGGCTGCGCATGCGGCCCAGAGGATAGAATAAGCGCTCAGTTGCGCCCTCTGAAAGAATTGCCAGGTAAATCGGTCGAGTTCGACGTTGAATAGGCCGAATAGTGCAATCAACCCCATTGTCTCGAACCAATGGAAAACGGTTCCGTCCAGGGGACTATCTTTGACTTTAGCCGCCAGCCAGGCTACCGCCAAAAAGCTCAAGCAAATCGGTAAGCCGATAGCCCAACGTTCGAGCAATCCGTCGGTGAATCGACCGGCCGACAGGGTTTGATCGAAAACGCCGACCACAAACCCGAGATCGAGTATCAGGAACCGGAAAACAACGATCAGACCCAGTAGGATCGTTCCGGTGGTCAAGATTCGATCTCTAGCCTTATTCGCAACCCAATAACCACCCACGCACTGCAAGGCCCAGAAAAAGGTGGTCCAATGCCCGGAAAAGATCACGGCCCAGGCAACGAGGAAATAGATGCCGGCTTGGGCCAGCAGCCAAGTCAGCACGGTCGAAGGCGTTCGGTGGCGCCAATATAGAAGGGCCAAACTCAAGGCGGTCGTGCCGTAAACCAGGGCAACCAATGCGAGCGGGGACTTTTCCCAATGCAACAGATCGCCGGATTTCCAGACACAAAGCCAGCCGTTCAGGGCACTGAGCCAAGTAACCGGTATATGGTCCAGGTTATTGGGCAAAAATGACCGCAGGAATGGTACTATCGAATAGAGCAAGAAAAGGAATTGAGTGAATACAAAAGCGTCGAGGAAGCTCTCTGATCGGATATTGCCCCAAAAGATGAGGAGCAGAATCCAGCTGAACAATGCACCCAGAAAATAAAGTTGGGTCCATCGTTTCAAGTACGCTACTCCTTCGCTCGCGATATTGATGATGGCTAAACACCCGAAGAAAAGGCGATGGTCAGAACGGTCCGACGTATCCAAAACCGGGGCCAGGTAGCCTCCCAGAAAAGCCAGGATTGCCACCAGCCGCGAATCCCAAACCGAAGCGATCGCTAGTCCAACGGCACTTACCAGGAGGACCAGCAAAATGGTAAGCAGATCCGGGATCAATCCGTAGATCTGGTTTGCGGCGTAGATTGAAAGGTACAGGACACCAAGCCCCACTGCTGCTAGCGCGATGTCCAAGCCGCGCAATTTTCGGCGCCGGCAAACTTCGCCTGCTACAAAGCACGATGCCCCTGCCAAAAAACCCAGCGTTACCTGAGCGGCCGGGCCAATCCAGTTCTCGTCGAACGCGTATTTCAGAAAGAAACCGGCTGCCAGCAAAAGAACAAATACGCCTATGCCCAGGAACCATTTCTGTCCCACGGCCACTTCGGTTGAAGATCGTGCCTTCTTTGGCTTTGGCACGACTTGAGCCGGTCTGGATCGAAACCAAGAGGCGCGTTTGGCCGGAAGCGGAGCTGGCTGGGTACTCGAGTGATCCCTCCCGGCGATTTGTTCCACTGAACGACGCAGCTCGGAAATCTGCCGGCGAACCTCTGCCAGCTCGGCATACACGTTGAGATCGAGTGAACAGTTCGGGCAGAAACCGGCATCAGTTTCCGTATGACATCTCGGACAAAACATCAGCGGATATGGTGAACCCAGGTTGAGAGGGGCACAACTAGAGGAGTGCAGGAGTGCAGAAGTTCAGGAGTGCAGGAGGGATGCTTCATTGGAACTTCGAATCACTCTCGCGTTCGACCTTGTCTGCGTCCTCGGTAGGTGGAGTGATGGAGTGGACTAGAAACACCGGAGGCGTGTCCTATCTCGTTCATTTTGTCCATCGTGTCCACTGTATCCATCACTCGCTCACTCGATTATGCCTGCTTCTTCATTGTTTGCGGCCGCGCTCCGGTTCTCCCGAGCGAAGTGCACGAATCTGGCGGCAGCGGAAAGCCAATTGAGCCTCTGTTCCGGAGACATAGCGGCGAAATCCGTATGCCCATCGAAATCTTCCGGCCGGAGCTCTTCAAAACTGGGAATGACCGGCCCATTGGACTCAATCTTCTCCTGCATCTGTTCCTTCTTTGGCCTCAAGCTCTATTAGTGCACGAATATCGTTGATATCTTTTTCTCTGATGGGTCGAACCCGGCTTTTCATCTGGATCAGTTTCGGGCGCGAAGCCACTCGCACCGTTCGGCCGCGAATGCTGAGCAGGTACGCGTCGCTCGCCAGATCGTCAAAATTATTTTCTTGAGTCAAGAACAGATCGATCTGCCGATAGGGTTCCTGTGGGCTCCAGAAGGTAAAAACCAATGCGTTTTTCTCCCGGATGAGCGCCGCAACGCTGTTCGGATCGAGAATTATCTCAGCGCTAACCGGTGCCCTGGGCACAAGGCGCAGGTTGGTCATTACGTTTAGAAATCTGCGCAAATTGCCAGGTTCCAATGAGAGCGCGACATCGAGATCCAGCGTCATTCGCTCAACTCCGTGTAACACCATGGCAACTCCACCGGCCACCACGTAGTCGACTTGGTGATCACTCAGCGCGCAGAGGATCTCGATTAAGTGGTTTTCCTGGGACATGCTGGGAATCGGCGGCAGCGGACGGATAGGCAGCCAACGCAACGTCAACGCGCGCGAACGCAACGTCAACGCCGCGGCGGCAACGTGAAGGCAGTGAACGGATGGCAGCTAGGGGCTCCTGGCTCACTCAACCTTTTAGTTAGGGAATATAGAGACAGCGAACGTAACGGAGCCCATCGTGATGGGCTCCGATAATCCAGAAGGCGCTACTTGCTCTTCCTCGTCGAGAGACACACACAGATGCGAATCCCTGCCCCTGTGGCCCGTTTGCCAGCCCATCAGCGTTCCCGTTGGTTGACGGCGTTCCCGCTGCGTTCGCGCCGTTTCTCTAATCATCGCGCCATTGATGTTTAAGCTGCTTTTTGGCTGCGTCCTTTTCGTCGTCGAGGTGATCCATCCGGTCTTCGAGGGCCTTTTTCTTGTACTTCAATTTTTCTTGGGCGTTACCCGAGCGGTGATCAATCCAGTAGTCGAGGTAATCCTTTTCCTGTTCCATCGACTTCTTCTTGGCATCCCATTGCGTGTCGAACTTATCGTAGGCCTGGTCACGAGCATGTTCCCAATCCTCCCTTGTACGATAGACAGGGGTTGCCGCCACTCTGGCCCGTCGAGGGGGCCGAGTCGGTTTTGCGGCGGGGGATGGCGCAGGCGTTGCGTCGATTGTGGTCAGGTACTGGCCTTGCGAAACCGCATTGCCCGGGTTTGCCGGGGTTTGAACAGGAGGTGTGTTTGCCGGGATTGCTCTAGGTACAGGTGCGTTTGCTTCATCCGGACCGGTTGCATTGTCGGCCTCTTCAGACGCTTGGTCTCCGAACGCCAACCGGATAGCCACGCGTTTCCCTGGCCGGATGTCTACGGAGCGGGTTTGGTCGGGGAGTCCGTCGACCTTAATCACTACCGGTTGCCGGCCGGGAGGAAGTATGCCTTCGATCGGCGGCTTTCCGACATCCACACCGCCGACCACTACGTCTGCGTCCGGGCGATCACAGGTAATGGAAAGCAGGCCGTAGACATGCTTGAATTCCACTACGGTATTGCCATTAGCATCCGGAATGAATCTTTGGGTGATCGGGGTCAATGAACCGATCTTCGAAGTGAGCTCGACCTGGGCTAACGGCAGATTCACCGTCAACGGCGTCTGACCCAACGCGGTTCCAGCAAAGTAGACAGTCGCGCCCGCGGGATCACTTTTCAGTGTGACATTTGTCCCCTCGTAGCTGTGCTGGATATTAACAGACGTATCGGCATTCAGGTCGACGTCCTCGGTAACTTCCGGCCAGCCTGGACGTTTGAGTTTCACCTGATACTTTCCGCTTGGCATATTATCCAGTGTAAATGGGGTAACGCCGGAAGTTCTCTTTTGCAGGGCGTCCGTGATTTCAAACGCCACCCCTGGCGGATTGGTTTTGACTACGAACTGTCCGGTATCCCGTGACAGAGGGATCAAGCCAAGACTGTTGATTACCCCATCCGTGATCGTAACGTTGACCAGCTTGCTGGAATAGCCGGGGGACTGTAGCTCCAGGGTCTGCTTCCCGCTCGGTAATTGATAACTTGTTAACGGCGTTGTCCCGATCTCTTGGCCGTTCAACCGTACCGATGCTCCGGTTGGTTTAGTATCGAGGGTCACGAAACCGGCCGGCGGCTTGGCAACGGTTGCTTCCTTCCGGAAAAGGAAACCGACGCCAATCATCGCTGCTAAAGCGCCCAGGGCGAATAATGCGACTACAACCGTCACTATCCGAAATAGCCAGGGAGGCGATTGGTCACCCACCTCGTCCGTGTCCGGTTCTGAAGTGATCGTTTCTGTGATAGTTGCCGAACCCGACGAAATCGTCGGGGCGACGTTTGTCACGGGCAACGAAGTGCGCAGGTTGGCCGATTCAGATCGCTCTAACTCTGCCAGGAATTCAACCGCCGATGTGAACCTAGCCGGTTCAATCATGCCCGGTCGTAAGATGGCATTTCCAGACTCCGAAAGCGCAGCTACAGGGGTAAACCGCAAGCCACCGTCTGAGCTTTCCTCCCGTCCGACGCCACCCAACAGCTCATAGATCAACCTAGCCAATAGTTGTACCGGGTTCTTCAGGTCGCCGGAAGACGAGACCGGTCGAACCATTGTCTCGGCCGCTTGCGGCAGCCCGCTGGACAGCAAACCGGCCGTCGCCAGGATATCGACTTTCACAAGGAAAGGCGGCCAGGCGTCAACCAGAGATCTCCGGAGAGCGTCAAGGTCCTCATCTGAACGTGCGGGCTCGATGTTCACATCCTTGAGCGTAACGGATCCGCGCAGGAGATCGCGATCGACCAGAAAATCGATCAGTTTGGCCAGGGGCTGCACGATTCTGAGTGTCTCGGACCAATGCAACTCCCGGCGAGCACGGAGCACGTCCAGCAACGTAAACCCGTTAGACCAGTTCGTGATCAGAAGAAGCCCCGCCTCGGTAAATTCAAGTCCGTGCACTGCTGTCAGGTTCGGATGATGAATATTGCGAAGTCGGCCGACCTCCGCTCGCGCATCTTCACCATGCTGAGTGTCAAAGACTCCCGCGATTGGCTTCAGACCTACAATCCGGTTGGTCTGCAGGTCTTTGGCTTTGAAAAAAGCCGAGTGAACCTCACCAAGAATTTCATACCGGTCTTTGATCAGCTGCCCGGTGGCGTACCGTTGGCTGCTATCGCGAGGGGATGTTAACTCTTCCCCGGCTACCGAGCTCTCGCCCGATCCGCTGGTATCGGCATCGGCCAACAACTCATCTAAAGCATGCTTGAGTTCGATCGGAGTCTGGAATCGGTCCTCCGGTCTTTTTGCGAGCATCCGCTGCAACAGCGACGCCAGCTTCGGGGGGAATGAAAGCAATACTTCTGCCGGTAATTCAGACCCCAGATGCTGATGGATGACGCTGGCCAGCGAGCCCTGGAAGGGGGGACGGCCAACCAGCATATACCAGAGGGTCGCTCCCAGAGAATAAATATCCGAACGAGTATCAGTTTCGTGCTCCTCCAACTGTTCCGGACTGGCAAAATGAGGTGTCCCCACAAAACCGCCCAAGCTTACCGTGACCGATTTCTCTGATGAGCCGCCTATTGATTTCGCCAGACCGAAATCGATTACCTTAACAAGAAGCTGTTGCTCATCCTGTTCATGGACGAGCATGATGTTCGACGGCTTAATATCTCGATGCACCACTTTCTGTCGATCCGCTGCGATCAATGCTCGAGCCACCTGGCGGGTGATTCTCAGTGCAAATTCGGGCTGGAAAGGTCCTTCTCTGCGCAATCGGGCGTCAACGGTTTCACCGTCAACGTATTCCATCGCGTAAAAGAAGCCGTTCTCGCATTTCCCCAGGTGGAAGACGGTAGCGACGTTTGGGTGGCGAAGCTGTGCGGCTGCACGAGCTTCGCGTAAGAACCGTTGACGCGCGATTTCGCTGGACAAGTACTGCGGGTTGATGACTTTCAATGCCACGTCGCACCGCAGATTAGTGTCGAACGCTTTGTAGGTTACTCCCATCGCGCCCCGGCCAAGTTCCCATGGAGTCCCATCAGGCCGCAGTACGACTTGGAAGTGCTCGAAATTCTCGCCTTCAGCCATGGTTGTCTGCTTCGGTTCGCTGCACGTCCCTTCCTCTGTTTTTCCCGTACCGGCACGGTGGTAAAGCCATCTCTCCAATAAAATGACTCTGGCTAGCGGTGGATCATTCTGCTTTTAGTTCAAGGAGTCAAGGCGCATGGACGCATTGGCTGGTCGGCGTATCGGCGTTTGGCGTTTGGCTTGGTAGGGCGACGCTCCCGAACAAGCTGGAGACCTTCTCAGCGCTCACTCTACCAATCCCAACGCGCCGCCACGCCGACATGCCGACACGCCATCACTCCGGCCGGTCGATATACAAGCTGTTCGGATCCATCGCGTTGGGGCTACTGAAAATGGGCGGCGGGTTAGCCGAAATAACTTGGTAACCGGTAAGCACAAACTCCGGATAGAACCGGTTCGAGGCGGGTTCATAAACGGTCTCACCTGAAAAGTAACCCTTCAAACGGTACTCCGTGTTGTTATCAGATCCGATCGCGTTTGCTTGCCGGTCCGGAGCCAAGACTTTTTGCTCGTTCAGCATCACCAATTGGGCACTGCTCCAGGGCTCTTGCGGTCTGCGGACATACCCCCAGAAGAAAAAGCTTCGCCGATACATGCGACGCCCAATGTAATAGTTACCTGGCTGCTCGGCAGCAATGCTCTGGGCGAGAGCGGCCCTCTGTGCCGCCATCTGATCCTCCACGCAGCCGGTGAATAGAATGGGAATGAGAATGCTAACTATCAAAAAAACGCGGTTCATTTCGGTGCAGGATTTATTCACTAGCTTGGCCAACTCGCAAAGGGGGAAAAGGGAACCGAGCGAAACGCTGCCGGCGCCGTGAACGCCGCGTGCCAGTCCGTGCCGGAAGCGCCTCTCAGCCGTTGGCTTGATGCTTGATCCTGGTTAAAAGGTCCGGGTTTTTTTGCAGGCCTGCTACCAAGGCTTCGATCGCGTGGAGGGTTTGGGGGCTGATATGATGCTCCATGCCTTCTACGTCGTGATAAATCACGTCCTCGTCGACTCCCAGCATCCGCAGAAAATCCGTCAACAGCTGATGGCGCTGCATGATGTTTCTGGCCAGCGTCTCGCCGGCAGTTGTCAAAACCAAACCTCGGTATTTTTCGTATTTCAGCAGGCCCTCCGAATCCAGTCTCTGTACCATATTCGTGACACTGGCTTGGGAAATCTTGAGCCCAAGTGCAATGTCTGCTACCCGGGCGTAACCTTTGGTATTGATCAAATCCAGGATTTGCTCGAGGTAATCTTCCACAGTCGAAGATCTCGCTACCGGGCCGGGGGGTTCAGACATAAACGTTAATATGGCCGGGAGCGTCGCAGCTTGCAAGAATCGGCTCAGCTGTTGATCGCTAGCAGAGCGGCGTTGGCTTGGTGATTAAATCCGACGCTGGTCACCAGAACTTCGGTCCCGTCGATTTTCGTTTTCTCGCGCGTGACTGACTCCAGGCGGCCGCCAGAGTGCAAAGTCGGCGGCAGAATCTGTTGCTCCAATGTCAAGGTCGCCAGCACAATGTTGAGTACTCCGCTTGCACCCAAAGAATCACCTATGGCCGGTTTATGACCGTAGACAGAGACTGAACCGAAGGTTTCTCGGAAAACAATTTCTTCAGCTCGATCCGCAAAGGTTCCGTTCGCACTGCAAAGAATCGCTGCGGGAGGCTTATCCCGCCTCAGTTGAGTAACCACGTCTCGCAAAGCGCTCGATGCATCTCTTTGTCTGAAGAATGGTATACCGCCGCTGACTCGAGCCACCTGTATCCTTCCGGAGCGTCCCAGCACGAGGGCGGCAGCGGTCTCGGCCAGAATCGTGCCCCTCATGGAACCGAAAATTTCAAATGAAGATTGGTTCGTAACCATACGCCATGTGGCAAACGCATCTGCTAAAACCCAATCCGTTTCCTCAACCCCGACCACGATACAGAATTCAAGCTCAGGATCGGTAGCCAAAAGCTGGGTGGCGAAATGAACTGCAGATATCCCGACGGAGGAATCACCGACTAAGGTATAGTCGCGGTTGTCGATCTTCAGCAGCGAGGCGAGATGACTGGCCGGAGCGTTGTACACCGTTTCCGGGAACAAGAGCGGACTGGCATTGTTAGCACCTTCGGTCACCACTTCATGGTAAAAGCGCCGGGTATATTCGACACCGCCGCAGGAAATGGCGAACACGATGGCGCCTCCTCTGGCCTGATCTCGAGAAATGCCGGCATTTTCCAGGGCAGCCAGTCCCGCTGTTACTCCTAATAGCGAGATGGTGCCGGAGCGGCGTAAGCGAGATTCTCTAGCCACTCCGGCGGTGAACTTCTGGGGTACGCGTGCACAGTGGTAGATCCGGCCACCGAAACCGTTCGCGAAAGCTTGGCGGGTCGCTTCCGCGCCAGCGAGCAGCTCTGCCCAGGTCTGTTCCACATTGGCAGCCAACGGGGTCACCGCTCCGATTCCGCGCACAAAGAAACTCATGCCGCTTGCAAAATCAGCGATGCGTTTAACCCGCCAAACCCGAATGAATTTGAAATCACTCGTCTGATTTTGGCCGGTTCAGCCTTGTTCCCGACCACCCGGAACTTCCAACCCGGCTCAGGCTGCCGGAAGTTTATATTCGGTGGGATCAATTGGTGCATGATTGCCAATAGACTGAATACCGCTTCAATCGCTCCGGCGCCGCCGAGCGCGTGTCCCATCATCGATTTGGTTGAGCTGACTGCCGCCCCCGGCATGAGCTCCGAAATCGCAATTCCCTCAGTTGCGTCGTTGAAAATAGTGGCGGTTCCATGGGCATTGACATAATCGATTTGTCCCGCGTCCAGGCCCGCATCTGCGAGGGCCCGTTGCATTGCCAGCCTTGGCCCTATCCCAGATGGATGAGGTTGAGTTGGATGATAGTTGTCGGTTGAAACACCGTACCCAACTATTTCGCCGAAAACGGTTACATGGCGCGCAACGGCAGAGCGCTCGGATTCCAGCAATAAGACAGCTGCTCCTTCTCCGAGCACGAGACCGCTCCGGTCCCGATCAAATGGCCTTATTTTCTCCGATGTTGCCGCTTGCAGAGAATCGAACCCGGTGAAAACCATTTCCGAGAGGGGATCATACCCGCCGCAAAGCACAACATCATGGCATTCGGCGCGTACCAGGTGAAAAGCGTGTCCGACCGCGTTCGTACCCGAAGCGCAAGCGTTTGAAATGATATGAGCAGGAACTCGCCAATTGAATTCCTCCTGCACATCCAAGACGGGTTTCTGGGGCAAGTAATTTGCCACTTGTCTGGCAGCGCCCGCTCGATTCTTACCCGTGACCAGCGACCGATAAAATTGTTCTCCCTTGGACATAGCGCCGCTGGAAGTGGCCACCACCAGCGTTTCCGGCTTGATTTGGCTGCTCGTTCGCATCATCTCTCGGACCGCCTGGATCATCATCAATGAGCTGCGATCGAGGCGTCGTTGTCTCCTCGTCTTTGGCTTTGCCAACCAGGTGTTTTGAACCTGACCTGCGGTCCGGCAACGGCTTTTCGAAACGTCGAAGACATTCACCGGAGAAATACAGTCGGATCCGTTCCACAGACTTTTCAGGTTCTCGGCACCGTCTCGCCCCAGAGGAGACACAATTCCGAACCCGGTAATGAGAACACGCTGCATCCCGATCAGGATACTGCGAGCTGTGGGGACCCGCAACGAGCAGGCGGGTCGAGGCGTCGAGCAAGGAATGCGCGCGCACGCCCCATACGCTCCTTCTCCCTTGCATCAACCAGACCCGAGATTAGCCTTTCTTTATGTCCTCGATCCCGAGCGGCTCGGCTCGATATCCCTTCAAGCGGTTCTGCTGGATGATGGGAAACGCACTGCGGTGGAAATGCCCCACTTGTGGACGACGGCCGATGTTTGTGCCTTGGTATCGGGTCCGAAGTTTACAGGACTGGTTCATGCCGCTGGATGGGTGCCCGGAATGCGGTTATCCGTATGAACGAGAGCCCGGGTATTTTTTGATGTCGATTTTCGCCGTGAACTACGGCGTGGGCGCGATGCTCGGGCTCATCCTCTACTTAGTATTTGAGTATGGATTTCGTCTTCCGATCTGGTTGACCCTGGTTTTGACGGTTACACCGATACCCATTTTCAACGTCTGGTTCGCCCGGCACTCCAAGGCTTTGTTCATTGCGTTTGACCTCTTTTTTGATCCCCATGACCGCGACGAAGGAGACGGGGATCAGCCCGTAGCGAGCGCTCCCAAACGGCCAAAGCTAGATCCAGTTAGCCCGCATTGATCAGTTTGGCCCGAGGCTTAAGATTCGGGGTTACGGTGTTAGACGCCCTGTTCCCGCAATCTTCGACCGCCATCCTTGCCCTACTGGCCTTCGGCTGCTGCCGTCTTCAATGCTACCGGTTCCTTGACCGCGGGCACCTCTTTCCCGAGAAGCTTATAAAACGTCGGTCCGTCAATCGTCTCACTTTTCAGAAGTTCAGCGGTTACCCGTTCCAGTTGGTCCCGATGGACGGACAAGGTCTCATTGGCTTTTTGGTAGGCCAGCGCGAGTAGCTTTCTGACTTCCTCATCGATTACCTTTGCTGTCTCCTCGCTGCAATCGCGCTGGATCTGAAATCCCTGACCATCTAGAAACGCGGGCTGCCGTTGCGCGCAGTTCGGCAGGCCGACTCGTTCACTCATTCCATAGAGCGCGACCATTTGGCGGGCCATGGCGGTGGCGCGTTCGAGATCGTTCTGGGCGCCAGTGCTTACTTCGCCGAAGACAACTTCCTCAGCAGCTCTGCCGCCCAAGAGCACTTCGATCCTATGCATTAACTCGGTGCGAGTGAGTAAGAACTGATCTTCCGAAGGCAATTGCATGGTGTATCCAAGGGCTGTCCGCCCGCGAGGCACGATACTGATCTTATGCACGGGATCGGTATCGGGATTGTAAGCAGCCATCAACGCGTGACCGACTTCGTGATAGGCAACTCGGCGTTTCTCTTCTTCGTTCAGCCGGCGACTCCTTCGTTCGGGGCCGGCCACCACTTTCTCAATAGCATCTTCCAGGTCTTTTTGAGTGATGTTCCTGCCATGTCTGCGTGCGGCGAGCAAGGCGGCCTCGTTGAGTATATTGGCGAGATCGGCACCGGAGAGCCCGGCAGTAGCCGCAGCGATTCGGCGAAGATCAACGTCAGTAGACAACTTTTTATCTCTCGCATGCACCTTGAGGATCGCCTCCCGGCCATCCAGGTCTGGGGCATCCACGACCACCTGCCGATCGAACCGGCCCGGTCGTAACAGTGCACGGTCGAGTACCTCAGGGCGATTGGTAGCGGCAAGGATAATCACCCCGGCATTCGGTTCGAAGCCGTCCATCTGCACCAGTAAAGCGTTGAGCGTTTGCTCGCGTTCGTCATTCACCGCTCCCACGTGCACTCCGCGCTGGCGGCCAATTGCGTCGAGCTCGTCGATAAAGATAATGCACGGCGCGTGACTCTTAGCTTGTTGAAAAAGGTCGCGTACCCGGGCAGCACCAACTCCAACAAACATCTCCACGAAATCACTGCCGCTGATAGAAAAGAACGGCACTTTGGCCTCGCCGGCTACCGCCCGCGCCAGCAACGTTTTACCTGTACCCGGCGGACCCACCAACAAGACGCCCTTTGGAATGCGTGCTCCAAGCTCCTCATATTGTTTGGGGCTTTTAAGGAAATCGACCACCTCCTTCAGTTCGAATTTGGCTTCGTCGCAGCCGGCAACATCGCCAAAGGTCACCTTTGTATCCGAATCGGCGACCAGTCTGGCCCCACTTTTACCGACCGAGAAGATGGATTGGCCGGCAGCACCCATCCGGCGCGCCAGCAGACTCCAGAAGATAAAGATGATCGCAATGGGCAATATCCAGGCGCCCAGTAACTGACTTAAGAATCCGGGGCGTTGAGCGGCAAATTTGACTCCGGCGGCTTGTAATTCACTTACGAGCTGAGGATCCTCCACGCGTTCCGTGCGAAAAATAAAAGGAGCCCCTTCCTTTGGGGTCGCCTTAGGTTGCTCGGCGTGTTCTGTCTCGCCCGGACTCGGGCTGGCTTCCGCCGCTGGGGGCGAGCCATTGGCCGGTTTCGGTACTATTCGGCCTTCAATTTCATTCTCTTTGATGATGGCCTCGGTAACTTCGTGTCGAGCCAGATAGTTCTTAAATTCGCTGTAAGGAATCGTCCGCACCGAGACACGTTCAAAGAGTTCCTGCCAGCCCCATAGGACGAGCAGGGTCACCAGGAAGTAGATAATGAAGAAGCGCCATTGCGGACCTTGGCGGTCTACCTTGGCCGGTTTCTTTAAGGGGAGGGTTATGCGCGGCTCTTTTTTCATTTCTTTAGGAGTTCCAGGAGTGCAAAGGAGCGGTTGTGCTGATGATGGGCCTGGTTTGAGGCTAGAACTCGTCCTGGAAAGCGGTTTTAAACGGTTTGGCCTTCATCGAGCCTTATAGCTTCTATTGTACCTATTGTACTCGTGCTCTCCCCCACTTCTGCAACTCTTTGAACTCCTTGAACTCGTATCCCCCTTGTGCCAGTCTCTGCACTCACCCTTCACAGCTTACCCATACTTTACAGCTCTACGAATGCGGCGCAGCATCCTTTTCCTCTTGGCCACCTTATTCCTGGCCGGTTGTCATCCTCGTCGTCACCGCGAAGAACAGGCGCATGTGCCTGCTGGACCGCGGCAAGTCACCGTCCAATTTATTGGCCATGGCTGCTTCCTGATCACCTCGTCGCTCGGCCTCAATCTCCTGACAGACCCCTTTAACCCGGCCACTCTGAACTATCCGGTCAAACCGGGTAGTATCCCGGCGGATATTGTTTTGGTGACGCACGAAGATGATACGGCCAACTTTACAGATCTGGCTTCGGGATCACCGGTCATTCTGCGAAGCTCGATGGCCAGTGGTGTCAACCGGGCAAATGGTATTTTGATTCGAGGGGTTAGAACCAGTTCAGAAAACCTGGCATCAACCGTAAAGCTGAATGTCGCTTATGCGTGGTCCATGGACGGAATCAGGTTCTGCACCCTGGGAGCCATCGAGGACGCGATTACTCCGAGTGAAGCCATTAATCTTGGGCATGTCGACGTTCTGTTCTTACCGGTCGGGGGTCCGCCGGATTTCACAGATGAAAAGCGCAGGGTTACTCTCGACCGGCTCCAACCGCGGGTCATTATTCCCATGATGTATTCGACTGCCTACTCATCCAAAATCCCCCTCCGGGGCCTCGGAGAATGGTTATCCCGTCAGCCGCACGTTGAACGGGTGCCGAATCGGTTCACGCTGATGCACTCGACTTTGCCGGACGTGACCACGGTTTATGTGCCGGCCGTTCGTTGAAGAATGAAAATCCTGGTTGTTGGCAGTGGCGGTCGGGAGCATGCGCTGGCATGGAAGCTTCGACAGTCGCACCGAACGTCTGCCGTCTTTGTGGCGCCCGGGAACGCCGGTAGCAAGGCATGCGCCACGACAGTTCCTATCCAGGCTGACGATTTCGCCGGGTTGGAGAATTTCGCGCTTAAGAATGCCATTGATCTTACCGTGGTCGGACCCGATAACGCACTCGCGAGCGGCATCGTAGACCGGTTTCAGTGTGCGGGCCTGAAAATCTTTGGTCCGAATCAAGCCGCTGCCCGCTTGGAATCATCGAAAAGCTATGCCAAAGAATTTATGGCGAGGCACGGTATACCCAGTGCCCGATTTGCCATCTGCGATTCGGTGAATGAGGGACTCAGAGCGGCGACCCGGTTTGGTTTTCCAGTAGTCATAAAGGCTGATGGGCTGGCACTCGGAAAAGGGGTCGTGATCGTTCAGAGCCGCGAGGAAGCCGACCGAGTTCTGCATCGCATCATGGACGACCGCCTTTTTGGCGATGCTGGGACCACGGTGGTCGTGGAGGAGTACCTCCAGGGGATTGAAAGTTCCGTCCATGCGTTGATTGATGGAGAGCGTTACTGTCTCTTCCCTACCGCTCAGGATCACAAGGCCCTGTACGATGGAAACCATGGCCCTAATACCGGCGGCATGGGAGCCTTCAGTCCGTCTCGGCTTTCGTCGTCTGATCTTCAAGCCATCGAAGAGGGAATACTCAAGCCGTTTCTCCGAGGGATTCAAAGCGACGGCGTTGAGTACAAGGGGATGTTGTTTCCCGGATTGATGCTGACCGAGCGAGGGCCGGTTGTCCTCGAATTTAATGCCCGTTTCGGAGATCCCGAGTCTCAAGCAATTTTGCCGCGGCTCTCCAGTGATCTCATTGATCTTCTCGAGGCGACGATCGAGGGAAGGCTGGGAGAGGTTGCACCCCAATGGAGCACGGCGGTTTCGGTCTGCGTTGTCCTGGCGTCGAAAGGTTATCCTGAACGGCCGGAGACCGGTAAGCCAGTCGTCGGTTTGGACGCTGTCTCCGAACTGCGAGACGTATTGGTGTTCCATGCCGGCACCCGAGAGCACGAAGGCCGAATACTGACTTCGGGTGGGCGGGTTATTGGCATCACTGCCTTGGCGGATTCCATCCGGAGCGCCCGCCGGAAAGCATATGACGCCGTCAGTATGATCGAATTCGACGGCTGTTATTTTCGTCGTGATATTGGGAGCATTGGAACGCCATGAACACCATGAACGCCGACAACGCCTCGAGTGGCGACCGTGGGGGAATGCATCGATCTGAAGGGATCGCCTCCTCGCGATCCGTTCGTGGGAACGGGAACTGCGGAAAGCGGATTGTAAGGACGCGGTCGCTCCTTGCGTTCGCGGCGTTCACGGCTTTCACGGCGTTTCCCTCGTTCGCCACCGATACTGGGCGCCTCATCGACACGTTGCCACCCGATCAGTTGAAACAGGTCCTCGAGCAACTGCAGAATAGCTACATTGATCCAAAGGCGTTGACCAGTGACCAGGTGAACTCGGCCGCCATCAAAGGGCTGCTTGTCAGCCTTGGCCCTGGCGTGCGCGTGCAATCAAAAGCGGAGTTCGAGCGAGCGAAGCCTGTACATCCATTCCGCTATGACGTTCTGCAAAACCAATTCGGTTATATCCGGATAGGCACATTGAGAGACACCTCGCCCAAGGATTTGGACGGTGCTATCAACGACATTAACGCTCGAAATTTGAGCGGTCTGATTCTGGATCTGCGAACGGCAGGGGAAGAATCCGATTACGACCTTGCTGAGGCGGTGATCGATCGCTTTGTCGGGAATGAGCAACCCACGTTTGACCTCGTTCAAAGTGGCGCTGCCCGGGCGAAGGAATTCAAAGCTGGGTCGCAGCCCGAGTATACCGGTCCGGTGACCGTCCTGGTCGCCCCCGATACCGCGGGCGCGGCAGAAGTCATTGCCGGTGTATTGAAGGCAAAGCGGCGAGCGTTGATTATCGGACAAAACACCTCCGGTCGCGCCGTCCGATATAAAACGGAAGAACTGGGCGATTTGGTGGTAGAGGTCGCGGACAGTAAAGTCGTGGTCCCAGGTATCCCGGCCCTTTTTCCGGGCGGGGTGGCGCCGGACATCGTGGTGAGTGTACCGGCGGATCTTGAAAACCAGGTCCTGACCCAAACCGATGCCGGACCGCTGGAGCCCTATGTGCAGGACGAAGTGCGCCCGCACTTAAACGAAGCCGCTTTAGTGCATGGTATCAATCCGGAGCTCGATGAATTCGAGCGAGAACAAGCAGGCAAGGCGCCGCCGATCAAACCGAAAGATGAAACTCTACAGAGAGCGATTGATTTTCTGGTAACGCTCAATGTTTACAGGCGTCGCTAGAGCGAAGTGGCTCGCCTCGCCAGGCCACGGAGCGACATCTTAGCCACCGGTATCGCGAACCGGTTAACTGGGACGAGTGAGCCGCTTCGCTCTAACCAAAAGTGGTTTCGCCCTGACCCCAGTGTTTAGCTGGAACATCGGTCATCACCAGATAGACGCGGTCAGCTGATACATCGAGGCGTTCGACCATGCACTTAGCCAGCGCGCCGGCGATGGTTTTCCGCGCCGGTTCCGGTATCCCGATGCTTCGCAAATCCAGAAAAACCGCTGGATCCGGCTTACTATCAAACACCAGTGCAGAAGTAGGTTCGTAACCGACCATCACGTACTTCTCCGGCTTTGCCAAACTCGTGGCCACAATCTGGGATGCCTCCGCCAGCAATGAGCTCTGTTCGGCTTCCGAAATCTGACGATTCGTCCGAATGAGCAGATACGGCATAAGTCAGGCCTCTACGGGTAAGGTTATCCGCACTTCGGTAAAACTTTTGCCGTCGCTTTTGATTGAAATCGTCCCGCCTATTCTCGCAATCTCTGCGGCGGCCCGGGACAAGCCAAGTCCGAAAGCGTCGGGAAATTTTTTGGTGGTAAAGAAAGGATCGAATATTCGTGGCATCATTTCGCTTCGAATTCCCGACCCATTGTCTCGCAACCGAATCAGATAGTTCTCGCCAGTCTTTTCCAGTTGGCACGAAACTTTGGTCGCCCCGGCGGAAACTGCATTTTGGCAAAATTCTTCGAAAACGCTCCGCAGCTTCGTGGGGTCCGATTTCACCCGGACAGGACCTGCGGTTTTTTGTACAACCTCGATTTTCAAGGGCGAGTCTATCGCCGAGAGCAGGCTGGCTAAATCAATCGATTCGACGCTCAGTTTGCTTCCTTTTCCCATGATAGCCGCCTCGTCGAGGATCCGGGATAGCAGTTGTGTCGCATTCGACATCTGGTCGACAGATCTGCGCACTTCGTCCGGCAACTCTTCGTCCATCAACAGCAGGCTGGTGTTTCCGGTCAGTACGGTTGCGACATTGTTGAGCTTGTGAACAAGTCCAGCCAGTAAAGCGGAGTAGTAAGAAGCTGGGTACGGAGCCTCTGTTTGGGTCGGTTTTTGTTCGGTTTCTGGCATGGGACTGGGCAAAAGCAATCTATCATTCTACCAAGCTTCGCCTTAGTTCAAAGCGGCTAATCTTCAAAAAAAAACTTAGTTGTTACTCTGCCTCCAATTCGAGCGAGAAATCAATGGATGGCGCGGAATGCGTCAGTTGGCCTACCGAGATAAAATCAACTCCGGTTTCGGCGATGGCGCGAACCGTGGCGAGGGAAACCCCGCCGCTGGCCTCGAATTGGATTCCGGACCTGCGCAGAGCGATACACCTACGCATCTCTTCCGGAGACATATTATCCAGAAGAACCACGTCAATGCCGTCGACCTCCACAAACTGACGGACCTGTTCAAATGAGTCGGCTTCAACCTCAATTAGCAGCTTAGGGTATTGTTGGCGTAGCTGTCGGACAACGGTCTTAAGATCGGGATGGGTTAGAAGATGATTGTCTTTCACCATCACGGCATCAAATAAGCCCATCCGGTGATTGCGCCCCCCTCCGGCGCGGACGGCTGCTTTCTCAAGCCGGCGCAGGCCGGGCGTTGTTTTTCTGGTATCAAGGATCTGGGCGCCAGTACCGGCCACGGCTTCAACGAATTTTCTGGTGATGGTGGAAACGCCCGAAAGCTGCTGGATAAAATTCAATGCGACGCGCTCGCCGGTCAGAATCGATCTGGTCCGCCCCGCAATTTCCAAGAGGGTCTCGCCCGGGCTGATCGGATCGCCATCGGGGTGGATGACCTGAATCACCAGATTGGGATCTAGCGTCCGGAAGACGGTCCCGGCGATTTCCGTCCCCGCCACTACGGCATTCGCTTTCGCGAATATTCGGCCTCGAGATCGATGATCGGCAGGGACCAGGAATCCAGACGTGATATCGCCGGACCCGATATCTTCCGCTATCGCGTTTTGAACGGGATCAACGGGAAAATTCACGTGGCAGCTTACCTCGACGCCAGATGGCACGCCATGGGGAATAAAAGGAGTGTGGGAATCTTTCTCTCGCAGGATGATGATGCTGGAGGGATCGCGTCCTCGCGATCCATTCCTCCTAAAAAACGTCGCTGTAAGAGGATCGCGAGAACAGGTGATTCTCCGAAAATATAGAACAAGGAAAAATTTTGTATTGAAATAACTCTGAAACATCGTAATATAAAGTTATGAACAAGCCTGATCTCAAATGCTCCGTACGGACGCAGTGGCGGGTGAGGTTTTGGTTGACCGCCACTGGTTTATCACTGTTTTGCACCCAAGCTATGGCGCAGTCACCGGCTGGCGCCGGGCCTGCAGGCTCCAGCACCGGTAACTGGACTATTTCCGGTTTTGTCAGTCAGCTGAGTCAAGGTCTCAGCCTGATCACAGTCTTTGGTTTTATTGCTGGATGCGTGATGGTCATCGGCGGCTTCCTGAACGCACGTCGGGACGAGAATTGGAAGATGATGGTTATTTACGGCATTGGAGTAGCCGGTTCAGTCGCCTTGATGAAAGCATTGTTCAGCCTATTCGGTGGTGGGGGAACTCAGAGTTATCTGAGCCAGTTCTAGCAGGCCCAAGTCACGGTTAATTGCCCCTTATGGCACAGGACTTGACTTATACGGATACCCGGCCGCGGGCTAAGTCCACCGGTCACGCTTTCGGGTTCGAAGGGAACTTAGGGATGGTGCTGATCGTTGCTGCCATGGTGTCCATCTTCATCCTCACCATGCTGTTTCACGCCAATAATGCTTTACCGGTGCCGGCTAAATTTGCGGTTGCGGCTCTGCCAACCGGGTTAGCAGGAGCATACCTGCTGTTGTTTCGACATAACCGGCCGCCGCGTTATGACATCGATCTACTAACAAGCTTCGTAAATGGGCCGTCATTCCAGCCTGCGAAGCTTCAACCGTTTCACCCGATTAGGTATCCCCGTGCTTGATGCAATGATTAATGCCTGCAGCGGGTTAATCGACCTCACCGCAGGCAGAAAAGTCCGGCGCATAAGTCGCGTTTCCCGACTCGGCATGCCAAACGGGTTTTTTCTTAATAACCTGATTTGGTTCGGCGACGGTGCGTCTCGCAAGACGGCAATTTCGCGCGGGTTCATCATCGAGCCCGGCGAAATTAGTGCTTTCAGTGTGAGAGAGCTTAATGGGTTACACGAGAAACTGCGCATCATGCTTGGAACGCTCGGCCAAGAGTATCATCTCCAAGTCCAATGGAGCATTGATAGCGATTACCGACAGGAGCTAGAGCGCTATCACCAAGAAACTCTGGAATTACGCCGGCAAGACCCTATCTATGGCCGGTTTGGTGTTTTCGTCCGAGCGGAACGTTACGAGCGTTATAAAGCCGCGATGCATGAAGGCCGGCTTAGGCGTGAGCGATTAAATCTATTCTTCACTCGTATTATTGACACGAAGGTGAGATTGGCCGGCCGTTCCACCATTGCTGAATATTTCGACACTCTTTCCAGGAAAGAAGCACTGTCCCTGCAAGAGTTCGCGCTCGGTTCTCTTAGCCGCCTATTTCCTGATTGCCGCATCGTGCCAATGAGAGATGAGGATCACTTCTTGTTCTATCATCGGTTTCTGAATCCGAATCTCGAAATGTCCGAAGCGAATCCCCTGGGACTCTTCGATTCCGCTGCATCCATCCAACAAAACTGTCTTCATACTGATGGTGTAGCCGGGCCAGCAGTGCCCGGTGTATCTCTAGGGTTTGACGGGTTCTATCATGCCATCGTAGCCGTTCGGCAATGGCCTCGTAGAACATTCCCCGGAATTATCTCCGCCCTGACGAGCATGGGATTCCAGGAATATGGAGTTACCATGAACATCTATCCGAGACCTATCGACAAGGTCATTGAACGGGAAGAACGGCATATTCAGCGCCTGCAAATTGATGCGGTCTCCGAGCGCAAGCAGTCTTTGGCTACCGACTTAGAGGCCAAACAAGAAAAGGTTACCGAACTGCAACAAGGACGAATAATCCCTCTGGACTGTCTTTATATAGTCCGTCTTTGGCATCGGTCAGCCGATGTTCTGTCTGCGCGTTGTGCCTCACTCAAGAACGCGTTTACGGCTATGGGCGGCGCTGTCATCCATCACGCCATTGTCCCGGAAAATGCGCGGCAGCTTTTCTACCAGACCTGGCCGGGTTGGACCTACGGCCAATACCGGGCATTCGATCTTCCCGCAGAAGACGCATACCTGGCCGATTTGATCCCCTGGTCTGCGACCTTCACCGGGCATTTGAATGAAGCCGAAGCCATATATAACGGTGCCCGAGGCAACCTGGTCGGAGTTCGAACGCGTATCGGGAATACGCCACAACACGGGGTTCTTTTTGGAATGACTGGCGCTGGTAAGTCGGTCATTATCAGCGACCTGCTAGCCCAAATCGGACATCGGTTTGGATTCCGTCTCATTGTGGAGGAAGGCCTTTCTCATGGAGTGATGACCCAGACCCAGGGATGTGAGCCGATAGTAGTCAGCCAAAACGGTAAACTAACCATCAACTACCTGGATACTCATGGCTTACCGTTATCACCAATGCACGTCGCGTTTAGCGCCGGGCTCTGCATGCTCTTTTGTGGCAATGAGGGTATTGATGCTGAACGCCGCGCCTTGCGACAGGCGATGCTGGTCGAAAATCTGCAGCAACTTTATACAGATGTATTTAACGATTGGTGCGTTGCCAATGAAATGGCAGCTCAAGAACTGCGTTGGTTGGCCTGCGCTATCGACGAATATGCGCGCACTAGAATGAAAGGTGCTCAATTTGGATTTGATGATGCATTTGCTAACTTCAGGGACTGGCAGCAACAGAGCCCGGACGAAGCCAGGGCTTTTATTGAAGAAATAGGAGAAGAGGCAGTCGCCAGATTTACTAACAGCCCGGCAACAGAACGCCTGGTACGAGACCTAGCGTTCGCTGGTTTTTCATCCGAACAGTCTCCTACCCATAGCGCCCTGGTAGAACAGATATTATACAATCCGCGCGGTAGCTTGCGGGAAAAAGAAGAGGCGGATCGGATAGGAAAATTATTACGGAACTGGAGCCGGGATGGTGAGAAGGGTTGTCTTTTCGACGGGGTCAGCAATGCCGGAATTGATGCCCGAGTCGCGCACTTTGAACTGGGACAGATTCCTGAACATTCTATTGAACTGAAGGCGGCGGCCAATTTCCTGGTCGCCAATTACGGACGCCAAAAAATCGTTTCTATGCCACGAGCGATCCCGAAGATCGCTATTTTTGAAGAGGCGGCGCGCACCCTGGATATTCCGGGGGGGATCAAGATGATTCAGGAATATTATCGGCAAATGCGAAAGTTTGGGTGCAACATTCTGGCCGTCGTTCAGCAATACGACGTCATCAAGGATTCGCCAGTACGAGGTGCGATGATTGGCAATTCAAAGATGTTTTTTATCACGGCTCAGCAGAGCCGAGAGGATGTTACAGAGATTGGTGAAGCTCTCAGTCTATCATCCAAGACCATGGAAACGTTCAACAACTATCCATTGCCGGAATTGATGGATCCAGGCGAGCGCTTCAGTGCCTTCACCTATGTGGCAAACGATCGTATGCGACGGTTGGTTGGCACAGTAAAGAACGTGGCTTCGCGGGAGCTACTCTACGCCGCATCCAGTGACAACGAAACCTTCGATCAGCGAAAAACGGCGTTAGCAAAATACCGGGATGTGGTCACTGGAATCATTCGAGAGGCAGAATCAATCGCTTCTGCGAACGAGGAATCAGCAACCGATCCCATCTTATGACAAGCAAAGAGCACCATTCTGTCCGTGCAAAATTCTTTCGAGCGAGTCTAGGCGCTATCGTCGTTGTTTGTCTAATTGGATGTACCGTTGGCCCAACCACTCCGAAGGGGCAAATGACGATGCAGGGGCGCGGATCAGAAGCGCTCACCGACCAGGGCGATCCTCTGATGTCAACCGGTGATGACGAACGTCGAGTGCCGATCGATTTCGCAAAGGGGTACGCGAAAGGAATCTCTGATCAAGTAAAACGTACGTACTGGGCCCAACAAGAGGGTCAACGAGAGGCCAAGACGAACACGGAAGGAGAAATCAAATATTACAACGCCACCATTCCAGAACACCAAGATCCGGATGGAGTAGTCCGAGTGGAACGAGAGGTAGTAATTCCGATCGTGGAGTAGACATGCATCGAGTTCTTCCAACCCTATCCTTGGTTGTGCTTCTGCTGGTAAGTTCTTCGGCTGTTCGCGCCACCATGATTGTGTATGACCCGGTCCAGACTGTGCAAAACGTGGTTCAACAGGTAATTGACCGGCTAGTGCAAGCAGGCCAACACGCTGAGGACATCGCGAAGTACATCAAAATGATGGAGAACCAAAGCCAACAGATTGGTCAGCTTACAACAATGATTAATCAAAACGTCCAACAACTGGAGCGACTGGGGAATCCGGCAAACTACGTGAATATGTTATCGCTGAACGTCTTAGGAGCTGAAGTCCAGCGGACGATGAACGGCGTTGGTACAACCATTGTTGAATTTCAGCAGACCGCGAACGGGGTCATGGCGCTGAAGAACACGGCGAACGGATTGTATCAGGACCTGAGCCAGCTCAAAGATCAATTTGGGAACTCGATCCAGTTTCGAACGAATCTGTTTACGAAATATGGCGTCGTTCAGAACATGTATCAATCGTTCCAGAACGAAATGGCTCAGGCTAACCAAGCGCTGGCTTCGTTGCTGCAGCAGAAACAGCAAATTCTGCAGCAGCTGAACACCGCTACCTCGTTGATCGAAACCGAGAAGCTGAAATCACAGCTTGAAGCAGTGGAGGCAAGTATCAGCAGTGCGACTGCGCGCCTCAGCATGTATTCGCAAAAGATTTTGGTGCAGAACGTGGCAAACCAGAATGACGCTGCCCGCCTGCAGGAGGCGCTGAGGCAGCAATGGCAACAAGAAGCATGGCAAGACGACATGGCTATGCAAGGCATGGCGAAGCGGATGTTTGCGCCGGCTGATTAGCAACGGAGCTTACCTATGCCGCCCAATTCCACTTCCAGCTTCTTTGCTACTCCCTGGTTCGTGTCCAGTTTTAATCAAATCATTACTGGTATGCAGACTATAGCGGATCAGATCTTGCCCGTTTTTCTGAGCATTGCTTTTGTGCTGCTGGTATTCGGGGCGATGCGAGGATTCATGCAGCCCGATACGCGTCATTTTCTTGGGAACATTCTGCGAGCTACGATTCTGGTCGCATTGATCGGTAATTGGCAAGGCGTTACCGGCATCGTTACCAATACTGCGAACGCATTTTGTAATCTGCAAATTCAGGCCAATTTTGGTCTGTTTGGCAATGGAACCATTAGCACGACTGCTCGACTTGATATTAGCCAGCTGGCTAACCTGATTCAGCAAAAGGCTACCGGCGGTTATCCGCCGGCGTCGACACTCAGTCAAGCTCAGCAGGTCGCTCAAGCGCAGACCACAGCGACCCAACCGCAAGCTTGGTGGCAACAAGCAATGCAAGCACTCCTGAATGGTGCAGGAGCAGTGGGAAAAGGGGCGACCAATATGGCTGCCGGCGTTGCAAATTTCGTCACTAATCCAATTGCTCAAACCCAGCAGGCGGCTCAGACCGCGGTGCAAAATTATGTTCTGTCCCCGGTCACGCATTATCTCTGCCTGGTCCTAGATGCGATCTTTATACTGGCACTGCTGCTTTGCGAATTAATCGTCGTTCTGATGGAGTTGCTTCAACGGTGTGTCCTGGTGTTCCTCAGCTTGTACATCCCAGTTGGTTTTGCGGAATTTTCGATCCCGAGTCTTCGCGGTCAAGCGCAAGCCTTTTTCAAGACTTACATTGGAATCCAATGCTGGCCCGTTGGCTGGGTCTTCGTGAATATCGTGACGCTGGCTCTCCTTCAGAATCTAGTTTCACCGAACCCGGAAAACGTCGGTCAATTGTTGTGGGCGATTGTGCTCTCAGTTCCGGTGTTTTTCTGGGTAGTAATCGGCCACGTATTGGCACCGTTCTATGCCCAGAAACTGGTAACGCGCGGCGGAGCGGAGCTGCAAGCTTTCGCAGGCGCCATGATCGCCGCTGTTGGGGGGACCAGTGCATCGCTCTATGGAACCGCCTTCGCGTTAGGGGGAAAGGGCGTGAATTGGCTCGATAAGCAGACCAGATCGAACAAGAGCGCGAATGGCCGAGGCTTTTCCAGTCCGACTTCTCACAGAGATTTTAGTCGTCGTTGGATCGACCCAAGTAATGGAAGGGGAGACAGTAACGGTCACGAGTTTGGATCAGAAGATTTGTTGGGAGCTTTAATTCCGGGAATAAACGAGGCGAGGCGAGGCGAATCCGAGATGGAGGGAAAGATGGGAGGGTTCGGTAATAAAATCCGGACGGGCGGTTTCTGGACTTTGCGTAGGTCTGTGGCGATGGGCGAATTTGGAGCGGAGACCGCCGGCAATCTGGTTAGTACGGTAGGCGCTCTCGTGGCAGATGCCAGCAGTCACCGGATCGGTCCGGAAAGCAGATTCTCATTTCCGAGGACACGCCGGAATGCTGGGAATCGGTCATCGCAACGCGCGACGGATTATCTGAATTACCAGGATTTTCAGTTCTAACTCAGTATGAGTGAAGGCACAGATGAGGCTGACGTAAGGATTGCGGATCTACCCGGCTGGGTGGGGGGTGATGCGGATGATCTCGCCTCAGGTACCGCTCAGCTTGGGTACAGTGACGAATCTCTGACACAAACCGAGGTCAAGCGAGATCCTCGCCTCAAAATTGCGCTCCAGCGAACGCAGACCGCAAATCGGCTAGCAGCGGCGAACCGGGCCGCTCGCTTGCTTTGGATTGCGCTCACGGTCTCACTAGCTGGACACGTAGTGGCGCCAATCTACATCGTCAGCATGATGTCACGACCCGAGAAAGTCGCGCTGATGGACGGGACCCAATCGCTCATTATTGCTCCCCTCGTCCCGGCGGAAAAGAGTGACGAAATTCTCAATACGATTTCTTACTGGGCTGCTAAGTCGTTCCTGGACCGAGGCCCGCAGGGGTTTGACGCGACAGATACGCTCAACCGAGTCTTTCTGCCGGAGGCGGCGGAGAAAGCGAAGAATGAATTCAAGGCCGTAGCCGATGAATTCAGGAAAAAAAACATTCATCAAAAATTGGAGATCGCTAGAATTGACCTGCAAAGACTGAGCGGCGGTATCGTGGTGAGTCGAGTGGTAGGTCAGATTCTAACTCAGGCCCAAATCGGTGACGAGCAAGTGGAGCAGCCACAGCCCACCGAGTTAACCATGAAACTAGTACGCAACCCTTACCTGGGGCGCAACCAACGGTATCCTTTTGCCGTTATCGATTATTCGTTCGGCCGGCCCGAGTCACTAAGCGTGCAAACAACGGAGAATAAATAGTATGCGATGGATTCTTGTGACCATCAGCGGATTGGTTCCGCTGATTGGAATTGCTGATGGCAACTTGGCGTCGAAAGTTATCCGTTTACAGCTGAGTCAGGATCAACCGACTGAAATCAAGCTTGGAACCCAGGGAATAACTACGATTGAATTCCCCGAGAAAATTGAGGCTCTGGATGGATTCGGTTTCAGCGCCAATCCGTTGCCCAATGGTCCCGATCTTTTCCAAATCTCATTTAACAAAGGAACCAATTTTTTATCGTTAAAAGCGATCCGCCCCGGAGTAGAGGGCAATCTAACGGTCGTAATCGGAGGGAAAGTTTATGCGATTTTCTGTAAGGAAGCTCCGGATGCCAGTTTTGTGGTCATTTTCCACGAAAACGAGACGAAGAATCCTGCGGTAGCCAGCGGAGAACAGCGGCCTCCGCCGAGGAAGCAAGCCTCCGCAGCCAGACTCCTGGGATTTCTAGACAAAGTAAAAGGTTTTCCGACGCTCAAGGTGAGTGCACCGGAGGTCTATCAGAACATGGATGTGGCGGAGCCGAACTCCCAATCAGTGATAAACGGCATTGAAGTCAATTTGAAACGGGTCATCAGGGACGATGTCCTTGATTCTCTCAGTTTCGAAATTCAGTTACGGAATAAGACGGATAAGGACTTCTTTTATGATCCAGAAAGCTTAGGGGTCAGGGCCGGAAATGAGGTCTACCAGCAATCGGTTTCTGATGCCGGGGGCATGGTTCCAGCCGGTAAAGTGCAGACTGCCTTCTTCATCATCACCGGCGGCTCCAATGGCGATAGGAATGACTTGGCCGTGACTAATAAGTTTGATGTGGTGCTTCGCCAAATTCAGGGTGACCCCGATCAGAAGAGCTCAGCTGAATGGCAAGAACCTCCGGGTACTTTGCCGACCCGTTTGGATCGTGGAGATGGAGCGAACGGGACTGAATCCAATTTGCATAAGAAAAATAATCGGCGGGCGCGTAAACAGGACAAGAACGGGAACCCTTCGCCATCGCCGACCCCCAAGCAAGTCGCGCAGCATGCTGAATAGAAAGACACTTTCTGTTATCTTGGTGGGATTCTTTTCGCTTGCCGGGACATTCGTCTACTCGCTGTGGCAGAAGAATGGTCCGCAGAAAATCGCCGGCCGTCAGGCGGAGATCGCCAATGACCTGGTTAAAGTTACTGAGCCAATGACCAGTACGATCAGAAATTTCAATCCAGTGTTGCCAAAACAGGCCCCGCTCCGGCGAGAAATGCCGACCCCAATCCAAGTCACTGTCCCGCGGCCGACAGATGCGGCGGAGCCTGATAAGGATGCGACAGGCCGGTCCTTGACTATTTTTGCGGCTCAAGAAATAGCGGATAAATCGCCATCACCGCGTCCGCATGGCGACTATGCGCCCGCGTTTCGTTTAGTGAAATGCCAGCTGGTGAACACCGTTGATTCAAGCAATCTCACTACCCCGGTGATTGGCTTGGTCATCGAGGATCTTTGCTGGAACGGCAAAGTTATCATTCGGGCCAACTCCGAAGTGCACAGCGTTGCCAGCATTGACCGGGCACGGGAACGGATCGCCAGTGAAGGCGAGTTTACCTTCATCCTGAACGAACCGGACGGCAGAGGCCGTGAATTGGTGGTCAGGGGGATGGCCCTCGACATGGAAAAAGACGATGACTATAACACTTACGGAATCACAGATGGAAGTGCTGGCTTGAGGGGGGACGTTATACAGACGGCCAACAACGACGTGATCAAGCTTTACGCCGCTTCTCTCATTAGCGGCATCGCGGATGCCTTTTCTACTAATTCTTCCGGCGTGCTAGGAAACCGGGTTTATACCAACAACGCTTCTCTTGGCTTGAGCGCATTACAAGGAGGAGTAGTAAATCCGGCGGTTGGTGCGACTCAGGGAGTGTTGGATCGGTACGCAGACCAGATTGCTCAAACGATCGAGCGAGATGGTTTCTTTATTCGGGTGCCGGCTGGAAAGCAGTTTTATGTTTATTGCACCGAAGGAATTGATTTGAGCAAGGCTCGAGTTGGTGGAGACGAGGAACGTGAGGCGCGCCGCCAGGCTGATCTGGCAAAAGCCCAGGAAGAAGTGCGCAGAGCATTACCCGCGGATGCCGCCAGTTTGATAAACCCGCTGCTACCTGCTTTGCAATTAATAAATAATAACAGCAAATAATAATGTATGACAATCGCCCGCTCCTTCTTGGTCCTCGGATCGATCTGCTTTCTTGCCGGATGCCAATCTGCACCTCAAATGGTGGTTGTCCCGAGTCTCAGACCAAGTCCGCCGGTCGCGGTGACCAAGAGCCCAAAAAGTAATGCGCCATTCGGCACGGTGACGGATGTTCGACAATCCGAGGCGGTCAAGGTTTACGGGCTCAACCGGTATGTTGACCCGGCCGATCCCAGGATGATGCATGAGCGGCATGCCGTTTATCGAGTGGAACAACAAAGCTCTTGGGTCACGCGGTCGAGGAGTCGCCAGGGACAAGTCTTATTAGGTCCAATTCTCGGCCTGCATCGACCAGAGTATACTCCCGAGCCATTACCGGGTGAAATCGCGCGTGAACTAACTGAGGCCAAACGAGGTTTGCAGGATAGTAACAAGGATCTCCGTGCGATGAGAGACAGCCAGGAAAAATTGGCTAGTAACGTACAGTCATTGGCCGAGCAGACACTCGACGCCCAACGGAAACTCACCGGTGCCGTAGCGGTTCTGAATGAAAGGCTAAAGAAGCTGGAAAGCCAGTCCGTGGCCAGTCAGACACCGAGCGTCCATACAGGCGCCGCAACCAGAAGTGATACCGATGTTTTGGCCCGGTCGGGAGAATAGGGGGGATCGCGCTTGCACTCAGGTTTTGAACGGCTGATCGATCTTCCGCGTCTCCTGGACGCTCGGATTCTGGGCCAAAAGTCGGCTACGAGCCGGCTTGCCCGAGCAGTACAGGCAGCAGAGCTGGGGCTGAACCAGGTTGGGCCGAGACCTAAGGGAAGTTTCCTGCTGCTGGGACCAACTGGAGTGGGTAAAACCGAGTCGGCTAAATGTCTTACCGAAGCGCTATTCGGAACCGGTAGCAGACTAGAGATGCTTTTCATGAATGAATACTCCTCGGACCAACGCCTCTGCGAGTTTCTCAATCGGACAGAAGCTGCTATTGGCCGCCACCCGCACGGAGCCACTCTCCTGTTCGATGAAATCGAAAAGGGTCACTCGCGAGCCATTGATGTTTTGCTTTCGGTTCTCGAGGAAGGAGTGTTTACAGCGCTCTCCGGTGAACGCTTACGGCTAAACCGTTTCTATCTTGTCATGACTAGTAACCTTGGCAGCGGTGACCTGGCCAAAATGGAAAACGCGCCGGCCACGATGATGGAGCGCGTGGCGCTGGATGTCGCCAGTCAAGCCTTACGCCCGGAATTCTTTGCTCGCATCACCGAACGCATCGTGTTCCGGCCGCTGGACTTAGAGACTCAGAAACAGATCTTGTATAACCTCGTCACCCAGAAACTCGGCCTGTTATCGAACTTTTTCGAACAGTCTCTGACGATCGATAACGGCCCGGTAGCCGCATTTCTGCTGAGGGTTGGATACAATCGGACCTACGGCGCCCGCCTGTTACGCCAAGAGGTGGATCGGCAGTTCAATGCTGCCAGCCTGCCGTGGGCGCTAGCGGGGCGGACGCCAGGGCGAGGTCTTTTCCGGTACGATGCCGCTGTCGGCGGTCTGGTATTGGAGTGATGCCGGGGAGTTGATGTGACAAGCGGAAACGATTTATGGGTGGGCAACTGCACGGGTGCCCTGGAGGGGAGCCGCTTTATAGGGGACTAGCTCGATTGGTTCCTAACAGGGGCTCCCCGGGAACAATCCATCGGGTCCTTGCGCCGTAACGTCGCGAATGCGTGCAAATGCCCAACGCCCTGGAGGGGAGCCGCTTTATAGGGGGCTAGCTCGATTGGTTCCTAACAGGGCTCCCCGGGAACAATCCATCGGGTCCTTGCGCCGTAACGTCGCGAATGCGTGCAAATGCCCAACGCCCT
>JAFAVN010000536.1 GCA_019242435.1 Verrucomicrobiota bacterium
TGGCGAACGACAAGCTCGCTGAGTGGCGTGCTCGTGGCTGGAACGTTGGGATTTCAACCGGGGATTTGGCGGAAAATCTCGATGCCCGAGTAGTAGTCGCCACGCTGGAGACTCAGAAAAGCCGTTTCCTTCGCCGAGCAGGGCCGAAACTGTTGGTGATCGACGAGTACCAACTCTTAGCGGATCCGATCCGCGGAACGAATTACGAGATCATTCTCGCCCTCGCCCCTCCCGAAACCCAACTCCTGCTTTTGAGTGGCAGTGTCGCTAATCCCTTCGATGTGGCGGAATGGCTGCGCCGAAATGGGCGTTGCGTGGAGCTGATCACCCACCAGCAACGTCCGGTACAACTCGACGAAATAATGTTGAGTGATCTGCCGGTAAACGCGCCCGCCAGTATTCGAGGCTATTGGCCTAAACTGCTAAGCCGGGCATTGTTATCCGATTTAGGGCCGATTCTGGTGTTTGCGCCGCGACGCCAGATGGCGGAAGAGTTGGCCGGATCGCTGGCCGCCGCCTTACCCAGCGAGGAACCGCTGATTTTGACACAGGAACAGAACGCTCTGCTGGGTGAGCCTCTCGCCAAGTTTTTGCGAAACCGGATAGCATACCATCACAGCGGGCTCGGTTACGCGGTGCGCGCCGGAATCATCGAGCCGCTCGCCAAACGCGGCCAACTGCGGATCGTGGTTGCTACCATGGGGTTAGCAGCCGGTATCAATTTTTCGATGCGATCTGTGCTCGTAGCGGGGACACATTATCAAGCGGGCAATTTCCAGAGGCAGGTACGGCCGGACGAATTGTTGCAGATGTTTGGCAGGGCAGGCCGGCGCGGCCTTGACGAATATGGCTATGTATTAGTCACGCCTGATATTCCCCGGTTACACAATGCCTATCCATTGAGACTGAAGCGAGCGGACCCGGTCGATTGGCCGACCATGATCGCCGTCATGCAAGAAGCGGCTGTTCGCGGTGAGGATCCCTTTGGAATAGCAAAAGAACTAGCGACACGGTTGTTTTCGGCCCGGCCTCTGACTATAGGAGTTGAACAATTTTATGTGGGAGACAGCCGTACCCGGCTCTGCCAATTACCAGTAGACGGTGAACGGGCGCGTTTAGTTCGACGCCATGATCTCGAGATGCGTACCCCGGACGGGCAGTGGGAACCGCAGCCTTCTTCCTGCGAATCTACATTGGGCAAGCTCTTGGTCCGGCTACCGTCCGGCCGATGGCGACCCGCGTTGGCCACAGTCGCGGTCGCCGAACGCTACGGATTCGGAGCACTCTGCAAGTTCAGGCGTAACCGACACCAGTTCGAGTACGGTCGCCAGATTCCGCTGGCACTAGTCAGGGGTGACCATTGGGTTCCCGCTAAATGGCTTCGAAAATTGCTCCGCGAACGTTTCCCGTTACTGGCTGCCGAACAGCGCTGGACCGTGGATAGGTATTTGGAGCATTTGCTGCCGGTTATCGAAACGGAGATGAAAGGGCGGCTCCATGAGTCGATCGAACGTGATTCGACGGTGTTCGGCCGGTTCCGGTTCTTACAGGTGCCGGTGACGGGATACCAGGACAGCCGAGGCCGCATATTGGAGAATCCGGAAATTAGACGAGCCTATCCGACGGTGTGTCAGGGTTGTCTGCAGAAGGCCGAATGTGAAACTCTGGACTTGGCAGTTTCACCTGCCTTGGCTTGGCGCGAGCTCGGCTTGGTAGATCCGAAAGGCGTGCCGACCCGACGGGGAATTATTTTTAGTTTTTTCAACCAAGGGGAGGGTCTCGCTATTGCCGCAGCACTGGAACACCCGGATTATTGGATCAAGGACATCATTTTTGATCTGGCTAACATGCGAGTCGGGCATCGGTTCTCCATGGACGACAGTTACGGCGAGGGCCGGCTCGGAGCGATCTGCCAGACGGTATATCAACGAGGTGAATACCCGGGTTATCTCGAACTCGGTTTACCTATCGCCTATGGGCCAGGCGCATCCGAAGTGGTTCGGGACGTAGTCGAAAACCAAGTGGCGCGCCACCGCCTGGTTAGTGAGAGCGTACGGCACGGCGATATCGAACGAGCACTGACCGAATGGCGGAGTCTGCTCCGGCAAATTGTGCAAGCGCCTGCCTACAATTGGGACCGCTGGTCAGAACTACAGGAGACCGCGGCGAAATACGTTCATGCGACTCGCAGTCCTGCTCGAGAACCGTTACCGGCATTGACTCCCGCGCAGCATCAACGCTACGCTGGCAGGCTGATTACCCGGCTAAAGGCAACGTTGCCGCCGCGGCTCAATGACGAATGACCGATGACAAATGAAAACCTGAGGCGTCATAAGTAGAGGATGTTTTCGGAGTTGTTAATTACCAGACAGCTATAAAATAACCGGTTCGCCCGCCTTCATCTGTGGTCAAACCATGCCGGCAGAGCACAATACAGAACAAGACTATCGAGTTGCCTATATCGTCTGCGGCGGCTTCCTGATTGCGTATGCTCTGATCACCTTGGCCGTAGCCAACGATGCTATCCATCGATCAGACCTGGAACAGGTGATAACCCTCGATCAAGTTAGCGGGAAGTAACCAGTTCTGGCTGATTGGGTCGCTTCAGAAGGAACCAGGGCGGGCAAGAGGAGACCGGCGGCTGAGTTATTCGGTAGAGTAAACGTTGGGCTCCTAAGCAAGTCGCTGGTCCGGGTTACTACCTGGCGCGATTGTTTACCGCGATTTCTGTCGCTATCCTCTCTCAAGCATCACGTCCGTTGCCGGCCGTCTTCGACCTTGCGATGGCGCCACGCGTAAAACAGGAAAGCGATCGCCACGATGTACATGAAAAAAGAGAGAAACTGGCCTCTACTGAACGGGCCCGTCAGCGGCGCGTCCGGTTCTCGAAACATTTCGCCGATGATTCGCATCGTAGGATATAGAAGAAAAAAGCAGCCAGTGGTTAGCCCGTTTGGTTGCCGAAACCTCAGTCGGACCACAATGAGACACACGAAAAGCACCAGACCTTCTAGAAAAGCTTCGTACAGCTGGCTGGGATGTCTCGGCGTAAGAATATGGCTCAATATTTCGCGCACCTGTGGACTCGTTCGGGAGGCCTCAATGATTGCCCAGGGCGTGTTTAAATGCGGATCAATTGGCATGCATTGGTGAATAGCCAAATCTTGCAGCCTGGGACTGTCCAGTAGCTCGGAGGGAAACTGCATGGCCCAAGGCACAGTGCTGGGACGGCCGTAGAGTTCTCCGTTAATGAAATTTGCGAGACGGCCAAAAAACAAACCAATAGGCGCCACTGCCACCAGGTTGTCGCCAATCCCGGTCCAAGAAATATGATGGCGGCGCGCGTAAACGAACGAAAAAATCACCAAGCCGATGATCCCGCCATGGCTAGCCATTCCTCCGTCCCACACCCGAAAGATGCCGAGAGGATCATCAACGATCATCTGCGGTCGATAAAACAGGACGTAACCGAGACGGCCACCAACCAAGACCCCAAACACGGCCCCATAGAATACGAAGTCTGCTACCTGCTCATTCCGGAGTGATCCGTACCCTCTGCGAGCCAGCCATTTCAGCAGGTAAAATGCCGCCACAAACCCCGCTAAGTAAGCCGTCCCGTACCAGCGGATACCAAACTGATCATTAAATTTTATCAGGAATGGGTTGAGGTGATGGACGTAAAACGCGAGCCACATAGGCGGCACGAAGGTAACGGGGTGGCTCAGGAGTTCAAGGAGTTCAAGGAGTTCGAGGTCAACCGGAGGACATCATCCAAATCGAGTGACAGGAAAGGAATTTTGGGGCCTTGAAGGAATTCCCGCTATCTGACCTGCCGCAGTTCCTTGAACTCCTCGAACTTCTCGAACTTCTCGACCTCCTGCACTCCTCCCCACCCCCTTTGCTCTCCCGCGACTTTGGCGGTTTATTCTGTCGATGCAGGAGATCGGAAAGCTCGTCATGATCATCGGGATCGTGCTTGCCGTAGCTGGGGCTCTGCTCTGGAAGTTTCCAGGGTGGTTCGGATGGCTGGGACGCCTTCCGGGGGATATCTCGGTGCAGAAAGGCGGTTTTTCGTTCTACTTCCCGATCGTTACCTGTATCGTGATCAGCATCATCCTCTCGCTGCTGAGCTGGCTGTTCAGGCGGTGATGGACGGAAGAGACGTGAGAAATGACTGGTGGCAGGGCAGACCGAGCGCCGGGTTAGCCGGGCTGCTTAGAACAGCCAATCTCCTCTCAATTTTCACATCTCACCTCCGGCTTTTGCTCACCGCTGCCGCCGGATACCTTCAGGTGACGTTTTCATGTTCGGGCAGGCGTCGATCTGCCGAGGACGGTCCGGTGCTGCCCAGGCGATACCGTTCCGGATCACCCGGAGCACCTCCGGCTGGCGATAGGTCGGAAAAGTCTCGTGACCGGGTCGGAAATAGAAGATTTTCCCGTTCCCGCGCCGCCAACAGCAGCCGGAGCGAAAAACTTCGCCCCCTTGAAACCAGGACATAAATACCAGTTCATCCGGGTTTGGGATCCCGAATGGCTCGGAATACATCTCCTCATGGGGGATTTCAAAATAGGGCGGTAAGCCTTCCGCGATAGGGTGCCCCGGCTGGCAAATCCAGATTCTTTCTTTTTCGCCGGCTTCACGCCAACCGAGTGAACAGGTTGTCCCAAGCATACGCTGGAAAATCTTCGAATAATGTCCTGAGTGCAGTACTACCAATCCCATCCCTTCCAGCACGCGCTTTCTGACTCGCTCGACCACGGCGTCGCGAACTTGTTTATGGCCGAGGTGTCCCCACCAAACGAGTACATCGGTGTTCTCCAAACGGCTCTCCGGCAAACCATGCTCTTCCTGTTCCAGAGTCGCCGTCTCGCAGGCAAAGTTGGACTCCTGCGCAAAGGCACCCGCCAAATGAGCATGGATCCCCTCCGGATAAACCG
>JAFAVN010000170.1 GCA_019242435.1 Verrucomicrobiota bacterium
GTCGCGCTAAGGGTTTGGCACGTCGAACAGCTTTCTCGCGCCGGATTCGAGCCTTAGACGTGCGGCCCGAACCGCGGCAAACAGATCAGCGCTGAAGGTTTGAATCCGGCGCGAAAAGATCCAGGAGATGGTCAGCACTGGACGCACCGAGATTCTCGCCCCAGCTCATGGGTTCCCTTGCCAGTTGCCCACCCATAAATAGACTGATTGCATGCTTCAGTTATCGCGGAGGCCACGGCGACTTCGTTCAAACGAGATGCTGCGCGGACTCGTGAGTGAAAACAGTCTGCGCGTAGATCAATTGATTTACCCGACGTTTGTCTCCGAAAAAGTCGACCAGGCAGAACCGATTTCCAGTATGCCGGGTGTTTACCAATATTCGCCGGACGAACTGGTGGAAAACGCAAAGCAGGTTTCTGATCTTGGAATACCGGCGATTCTCCTGTTCGGCATCCCGGAAGCGAAAGATGAACTGGCATCTCAAGCCTTTGCGCCGAACGGAATTGTGCAGGAAACAGTGCGCCGCCTAAAAAAACACGTCCCACGGCTCCTAGTCATTACTGATGTCTGCCTGTGCGAATACACTTCGCATGGTCATTGCGGGATCGTCGATAAACGGCGGGGTGAATTTGAGGTCTTGAACGATCCGTCAGTAGAAGCGCTTGTCCGGACGGCTGTCAGCCACGCCGAAGCGGGCGCTGATCTGGTTGCGCCCAGCGATATGATGGATGGACGGGTCGGTGCGATCCGTGCCGGGCTTGATCAGGCAGGGTTCGCTCAGCTGCCGATCATGAGTTATGCATCCAAGTTTTGTTCGGCCTTCTATGGACCGTTTCGGGAAGCTGCCGAAAGCGCTCCTCAATTCGGGGACAGACGAAGCTACCAGATGGATCCAGCGAATGCCCGAGAGGCTCTCCGCGAAGTCGCCCTGGATATCGAAGAAGGGGCCGATCTTTTAATCGTCAAACCGGGTCTCCCTTACCTCGATATTCTCTGGCGGGTGAAAGAGCAATTCGGGCTGCCTACAGCCGTTTACAACGTAAGCGGCGAGTATGCGATGCTCAAGGCGGCAGCGGCCAATGGCTGGCTAGACGAAAAGCGGGCGGTCCTCGAACTCATGACCGGGTTCCGCCGAGCAGGGGCTGATATGGTAATCACCTACTGGGCCAAAGAGCTGGCGTCCTGGCTGGGAAGCTCGCTGATGACAAATGACCGATGACAAATGACAAATTGCGGCTGACGAAGTTAGTTCAAGGAATTTTTGCTGATCAGGTGGCCTATTCTATGGAGAGCCGTCCGTAGAATTTGCCTTTGTCATCTGTCATTTGTTATTCGGACGAGCTAGGGGAGTCCGGCCTATTTCTGCCCGATCTCCGCCGGAGTTTGGGAGAGCGAAGGAGCAGAGGTCCGCAGCGCAAGCGACAAGAGAAAGGCCAGTCCCATCACGATGCCTCCCACCACGAAGGGGGTATTGCCGTAGACCAGAGGCGAACCAGACCGGTCCCACCCCAACATGAAGCCGCCCGCCGAAGGCCCGACGACCCGGCCGAGGCTGCCGGCGGATTGCACCGTACCTATGACTCGGCCTTGGGACGTGGCCGCGGCCAGACGAGATGCCATCGCGGTAAGGGTCGGCTGCGCTAAACTGTTACCGGCAGCTAACCCGACCGTAAACAACAGGAATGAGCCGATGTTATGGGCAAACGGCATGACTGCCATGCTTACCGCCATCAAAATCAGACCAACTGCGGCCAGCCGGTAATCACCGAATCGTTTGGCCAACCGGCCAATCGCTCCACCTTGGATCAGGACACCAATTAGCCCCAAGAACACAAACACAAAGTTGACCTGGCTCTGATTGAGACCAAATCTCCGGTCGAGCACCTGCGGATAAATCATGGTCACCACCGCAAAGGCAGCAATCGCGACAAAGTAAGTGATTACCAGCACCGGAATCCCGCCGCTCAGTGTGCGATCGCTCACCTCTGCACCTACCGGTACCCGGCTCTCCGATCGGAGCACATGTCTCTCCGGTTCGGGCAGGAACATCACAACCGCACCGGCATTTAACACGGCCAAGAGCGCACCAAACCAGAACGGGGCGACCGTTGAAAGCTGGCTTAGAATTCCTCCGATAGCAGGCCCCAGCACAAAGCCAACTCCGAAGGCGGCTCCGATCAAACCCATGCGCCTTGACCGGTTTTCCGGCGGGGTAATGTCCGCGATATAAGCGGCCGCCGTACCCACACTGGCGCCACAGATACCGGCAATGATCCGGGCGATGAATAAAGTGGTAAGAGAATGGGCGTTAGCCATGATCAGATAGCCGACAGCCGAGCCGAGCAGGCTGAGTAGAAGGATCGGTTTACGACCGAATCGATCTGACAGAAACCCGAGGACGGGCGCCGCCAGAAACTGCATAAATGAGTAGGACGCTAAGAGAAATCCAATCTGCCATTCTGCCGCAGCGAAGTTTTTGGCATAAAGCGGCAGGATCGGAATGATCATGCCGAAACCGATGAGATCAATAAAGACAATCAGCAGAATGGTGCCTAATGGTGACTTTTTCATGAACCAGAACGACCGTGAGACAATGTTCCCAGTGTTATGCCTAACTTCGATTCGACTTTGAGCTCATGCCACAGAGCGTCACCGGTTGAAGAACCATCGAGCAGTCCCCGATACAATTTAAATAACCGAACTGCTTCTCCCGGAGTTTCATCCAGCAATTCAACCCGAAAATGGCGAAGGCCGGCCTCGTGCAAATCCGCAAAGTATCGCGCGCCGGTCTGTGCTCGAGCGTTAAACACAGTATTGCGACAACCAACGTCCGCTTTCACTAGGTGACAGAACCCAACTCGATCCCGAACTTCTACCCGGTGCCGATCACAAGGCCGGCCACAGTTAGTGTAATCAGTCCCCTGCGACAGAAACGCGGCAAATACGCAATGCTCCATATGAAACATGGGCATATGCTGGTGTAAGGTCAGTTCATAGCGCTCGCTCGATGAATACCGGAGCAATGCCAGGATCTGTTCGAAATTGAGGTCGTAGGAAATTGTGAGACGCTCGAGCCCGAGCCGGACAAGGAACTGAGCAGTTAACGGATTCGCCACGTTCAAAGAAAAATCGCCATGTAATCGAAACGACTTGCCGCGAAAGTAATCGATCGCGCCGAGGTTGCGAATCAGCACTCCCGCCGGCGATAAGTTTTCGATCAGTCGAAAAAAACCTTGTTCTCCTGGCTTTTGAATCCTGGGTGTCGCCAGGAATAGGGCAACCTGATCACTGGCCAACTTGATGGCTTCCTTGTATAAGCGCAGGTCTTCGAAATCAACGTAGGCCAAAGTGAGATCCAGCGAAAGAACAGCTTCGAGTTGAGCCAGATTTCTGCAGAGAACAGCCAAATCCGGGCGAACCGAAGCGCTCTGCGCCATCGGCTTGAGCGGCCAATCGATTGGTGGTCTTACCGGGGCAAGCTCCTCCGGGTGATCAGGTAGGGGGCCCAGACCACCAATGGCCGGCGATCTTTTCACCGTCGGAAGCTTCGCTGCCAACCGATCAAGGGCATCTCTACGCAACCGGTTGATGACGGCCGTCGGAAGAAAAAGCCGGCCGTCGAGCCTGACATCGATCTCTTCCGCATGAAAGCGCGTTCCACCTAGCCGGTTCAAGAGTTCGCGTACACCTTCCGTTGTCAGGGGAGCGGTTCGCGCCGGCTGCAGCACTTGGCTTGATTCTGCCTGCATTTCGATGCCATCGCAGGTCACGGTTAACCGCAACGGTGACCCACAACTGCCGGTCGCGATCATTGTAACCGGTAATGTCCGGACTTGCTGGTCGCGAGCAAAAGTCCGGCGTAAAGCTTTGTTCAAGGCCGGATCATCGGTTTTCCAAACCCGGTCGCCAACGGCAATGCGGGTAAAGTTGATTTTTTCGTGTCCAAAAAAGAACCGATCGCCAGCGACCTTATAGACCCGGCCGCCTTCCTCTTGTTCGGTATCGACGCCGTTAGCGAACACTAAACCGTCTCCGGGCCGGACTGCTATTCTGTTTCGTATCTCAATGTATTGTTTACCAACACCAGTCACTTCGCCGACGTAGGCACCACGTTTCTTACCGAATCTGCCGTCCACCAGGCGCTGATGGTTCACTCCATGCAACCAGCCGGAGTAAAGCCCACGAGAAAAAGTCATTTTCAACGCGTACCGGTCAGAAGGCGTTTGGCCTTCGGCATTCGGCGTTTGGCATTTGGTGTTGGCGGCCAGCGCTCGATCGATAGCGCCCCGATACACTTTTGTCACTGCCGCCACATATTCCGGACTTTTTAATCTGCCTTCGATTTTGAAACTCCGCACACCGAGCTCGATCAGGGCCGGGATTTCATCCAGGCCTGCCAAGTCCTGAGGCGACAAAAGATAGCGGCGCTCGCCCAGGTCACGTGTCTGGCCGTCGACGATCAGATCGTATGGCAAACGGCAAGCTTGCGCGCATTCTCCTCGATTCGCGCTGCGTTGTCCGAGCGATTCGCTGGTAAGACATTGACCGGAGTAAGCGACACAAAGAGCTCCGTGAACGAACACTTCTACCGGTGTTCCAGCGGTTTTGAACTGAGCCAACTCCCGAAGCGATAATTCGCGAGCTAATACTGCCCGGCTGATCCCAGCGTGGTGCATCAATTCGAGTCCTTCCGGAGAGGTAATGGTCATCTGGGTGGAGGCGTGCAGCTCTAAGTGAGGGACCAAGTACTGGGCCAATCGGACCAGCCCAAGGTCTTGCACGATAATGGCGTCGACGCCTGCCTCGGCGATTGGTCTTAGCTGGCGCGCGGCCGCTTCCAACTCATTCGTAAAGATCAGCGTATTGAAGGTTACGTAGCCACGCACGCCTCGAGTATGGAGGAATTCCATCACGACCGGGAGCTCTTCCAATGTGAAATTGTGCGCACGCAACCGGGCGTTGAACTGCGACAGTCCGAAATAGATCGCGTCCGCTCCGTTGGCAACAGCCGCACGCAAACAATCCCAGTCTCCTGCTGGGCTTAACAATTCCGGGACGGTCATAGGTCTACGCTAATCGGCGCTGTTTAATCCGCAAATCTCAGTGATAAGTCGAGCCATTCCGCAGGGCGAAGGGAGACCAACCATCGCGGACTCAAGGACCTCGCGCACACGCTACAGAGACTGCGCGCGACATCGCAGCGTCGCCAGACGCTAACTGGCGGGAAGTCGCTTTGCAGCAGGCAGTTTCTTCAGATAAATAACAGGCGGCTCCCGGAAACTACCCAAGAGCCGCTGCTAAACCGCTCCGGCATCCAGCCGCCCTTAACAACCTGATTCGAGTCGAGCCACTGGGTCATTCGCGGGAGCCGCCTGTTGTTGTCTCATGGAGCTAGCAACCTACAAAGCGGCTCCCCGCCAGGCGCTAGGGCTGATAGAAACTGCGGGGCGTTTCTCGGGAGCCGCCTACTAGCCACTCATGGAATTAGCAGCCTGCAAAGCGGCTCCCCTCCGGGGCTAGGGCTGATAGAAACTGCTGGGCGTTTCCAGGGAGCCGCCTGCTAGCTACTCATGGAATTTAGCGGACTGCAAAGCGGCTCCCCTCCAGGGCTAGGGGTGAT
>JAFAVN010000333.1 GCA_019242435.1 Verrucomicrobiota bacterium
CGCTCCTAGCGGAGCTGACCTCTTCTACACTACGGTTACTATAAAGATTTAGCTCCTACGGAGCCGGTCTCTGCCTCGGTTATAGTGCCGACGGCGGATTGAAGAATGGCTCCGGAGGAGCCGGATCTTTATAGATCCAAATGCAAAAAAAAAGACCAGCTCCGGAGGAGCGCTATCTGTTTGGGAAGATTATTTAGCTTCGGAAGCATGGCCTTGGATGCCGCTCCTAGCGGAGCTGACCTCTTCTACACTACGGTTACTATAAAGATTTAGCTCCTACGGAGCCGGTCTCGGGCTTGGCTAAAACAGGGTCGAAAAACCACCTCACGTTTTTCGAGAGCCTGCTCGGCTATGGTGAGTCGCGGCTTCGCCGCTGGTGCCTGGGAGCCCAAAAAGAGCAATCAGGTTTTGTTGGGTGCGTTTTTCAAAAGTCTGCGATGGCTATCCCCTGCGATCGCGCGTCGCGGACAACCTCTGCCTGGCCAGCATTCAGAATCAAAACAAGTCACTATCTTGTTTGCCTATTCTGGCGAACGCGTGTAACGTGTTCCTCTGAACAGCATGCAACCGCTTACTGACCGGCAACAAAAGGTTCTCGATTTCATTCGTAAGCACCACCGAAAAACGGGCTTCCCACCAACCAGTCGCGAGATTCAGCTGCAATTCGGGTTCAAGAGCCAGACCGCCGCGATGAATCACCTTCGGGCGCTGGAACGGAAGGGGGCGATCAGGCGGATCCCGGGCAAAGCCAGGGCGATGATTGATCCTGAGATCAAACTCAGCGCCGACTTTCGCTCTGTGCCGCTGGTTGGTGTCATCCCTGCCGGGATGCCAATCGACTCCGACCAGAGTCGAGACGGTAGTCTTGGAGTTGATTCCCGGTTCTTTGGAATAGAAAGCTCGAAAGATGCGTTTGCTCTGCGAGTCCGGGGAGATTCAATGGTCGGAGCACAGATTGCCGACGGTGACACGGTTATTCTGGTAAGACGGCAGGCGAAAGACCGAGATATTGTCGCTGCACTGATCGATGGCGAGGTTTCCCTCAAGCGCTACATGGTAAAGAAAGGCCGGCCATTCTTGAAAGCGGAAAATCCGGATTATCCCGACCTGATTCCCGCTCAGGAACTCGTCATTCAGGGCGTGATGGTTGGTTTGGTGAGGCGCCACGCTCTCGCTTGATACGCGAGGATGACAGATTGCAGATTGCCGTCGGTCGAATCGTGGATAAATGACGGCGTCTTGATTATTTAGATAGTTCCTCGAATCGACGACTGCCGGGCCCGATTTGTCATCTGTCATCTGTCATTTGTCATGCTCGGGCTTGAGGCGAAGGCCAGGAACTGCCATCGTCCAAGCGCTATGAAGATTCGGACGATGGCCGGCCTCGTCGTGCTTGCGATCATCAGCCCTGCTCTTGGTGACGAGCCGCCCGTTTTTTCGTACCAGGATGTCGTAAGTAGAGCAGAGGAGCTTTCGAAACAGCCGTTCGCCCCTCAAGTCCAGGAGCTCTCCGAAGAACTCCAGAAGCTCGACTATGATACGTATTTCCGGATCCGGTTCTTACCCGAGCATACCGTTTGGCCAGGATTGCCTTATCGCCTCGGTTTTTTCCATCCGGGCTCTTACCTAAAGAGACGGGTTCTGATGCGGGCAATCGAGCCAGACCGTATTCGAGATATACCCTTTTCGCCTTCATATTTTCATTATGACCGGCCGCTAATCTTCACCGGGCACGAGGACTTTGTCGGCTTCAGGGTTTACGCACCGGATATTACGGGAGCACTGCAAGATGAGTTTCTTTCGTTTCTAGGTGCGAGCTATTTTCGCGCGATCGGCAGAGGCTTGCATTGGGGAGCATCGGGGCGCGGCTTGGCAATTAATACAGGACTACCTTCACCGGAAGAGTTCCCCGATTTTCGACAGTTCTGGGTGCGCAGGCCTCAACCCGGCGACACTTCTCTCCAGTTTTATGCTCTCCTAGATAGCCCGAGCCTCACCGGAGGCTATGAATTTGATGTGCGCTACGGTGATGTCACTACTATGGACATCCGGTCGACGCTATTCATGCGAAAGAAGCCCGAAGTGCTGGCACTCGCCCCTTTGACTAGCATGTTTTATTTCGGCGCAAACACGGTAAACAAGCCAACCCTCAAGCCTGACTATCAGGGAAGGGGCCGGGCCCAGTTCTCGATGAACAGTACTGTTTTCATGCGACGCGAATTCCGTCCACAGGTGCACGATTCGGATGGCTTGTTGATGAACACCGCCTCGGGAGAACGGCTCTGGGCCCCGCTCGACAATCCAAAGGCCTTGGCAGTCCGCCAGTTTTCTAATGTCACCTGGTATGCGCTATTGCAACGGGATCGCGATATTCGCCATTACCTTGACCAGGAAGCGGAATATCATCGGCGGCCAAATGTGCAGGTGATCCCTCAAAGCGGTTTTAATAATGGCTATGTGCGTCTGCTGGAGATTCCGTCCTCGGATGAATACTCGGATAACATTGTCGCCGCTTGGGCAGTTCAGAACCCGCCGGACCCCGGCGGCCGCCTTGAATTTGCCTATCGCCTGGTCTGGGGCGCCACGGAGCCGGACACCGATCAATTTCGGGTTCTCTCGACCACCATTCGCCCAAGTCCTCAATCAAACGAGACCCGGTTCTCGGTTGAGTATGGAAAATCGGAAAACCAAGCGCCCATCCCGGTGGCAGAATTACGTCCCCATATCGTTGTAAGCCAAAACGGCCAGGTAAAAGATGTTCAGTTCACCCCTACCGACCGCGGTTGGCTGGTAAGCTTCACCATCGTCAATTCGGCGCCGGGCCAGCCACTGGATATCAGTTGCGTTATTCTCCGGCGAGATAATTTCTATTCTGAGAAATGGGTATATCTGCTGAATACTTGACGGTCTTGCGCGCAGCCATTAATGCGTCACCCGAGTGGAAGGAAGCTTGGGAACGAAGCAACGGTTATCTGGACGGTTTGCAGATCCCCGACGATCTGGAACGCGAGCTCATGCTTCTATCCAGTTTTGAGCGGGCGATCGCGCGAAAGCGCGGGGAGCCGGACGTGTCGGCCACCGAGTTAGCATTCGATGAGACCCAGAAGGTGCTGGACCGAATTCTAGGAAATTTTATTTCTCCGAGAGTACCCGAGGATCGAAGGCCGACTGAACAGCGGGTCCGTCTTTATCTTACGCAGCCGACACAGGGCACACTGCTATCGCCGAAAGCGGGTTTTTCAGAGGAGGTTTTGCAGGCGCTTCGCGATGTGCGACTTGAGGCGGTGCCCCGGCTTCAGCAGGCAGTAATCACGCCTCGCCCGTTCGTGTTAAACTCGGCAGGCGAAAGGTTATCGGCGCTGGCAGCGAAGTTTTCTTTCCTTGGATCCAATCGAATCCTTGCGTGGATCATAGGACTCTGCTTGGTTGGGCTATTAGTCTACATGAGTCTCTAGGAGACGCATCGAACGAGGGGCTCAGGAATTTCGAAGGGTATCTCAGAAAGTGAATAGGATATGAGCGGGCCGGATCGACCAGTTAGACTCGTTGAGCTAGTAGGGGCGACGGAGCTGGACGAGGCTTTTAAGAGAAAGGTGCGACAGCGACGCTGGGGCGTAATGCTTGTGACCCTGGGGGTTGCCGGCATTGGGCTCTGGCTTTTTTCCGACATTCTCGGTAGTACGGGCTGGAGCCCATTGAAAGTAGCGGAACTTTGCGTATTTGGATTGCTCTTCGCCACTTTATCGTTTGGGTTCACTCAGGCGTTTGTCGGGTTTCTCGTTTTAGCGGAAGATCACGAGCCATTAAAGATCAGCAATACTCTGGACCCGAGTACCCCGTTAGCGCCGACCGCGGTGGTAATGCCCGTGTTTAATGAAGATGTCGCCACCGTTTTCGGCAACATCCGAACCCTGTACCGTTCCCTCCAGAAACGAGGAGAGCTTGACGCCTTCGAGTTTTACATACTGAGCGACTCCACCTCGTCGGAGAAATTGGTCGAAGAGGAAATGGCCTGGGCCGACCTTTGCCGGCAAACGAATGGTTTCGGCAGAATTCATTATCGACGGCGCAAAGTTCCGGTGAATCGGAAGAGCGGGAACATTGCGGATTTCTGCCGCAGATGGGGACATCGCCACCGGTACATGGTGGTATTGGATGCCGACAGCGTCATGACGGGTGAAGCGGTTGCGTCCCTAGTTCGCCTGATGGAAGTAAACCAGCGCGCGGGAATTATACAGACCATGCCCAAACTGATCGGGGCGGAGACGTTGTTCGGCCGGATCCAGCAATTCGCCTCCCGACTTTATAGTCCGCTTTTTGCAGCAGGTCTGAACTTCTGGCAGCAGGGGTCCGGTAACTATTGGGGGCACAATGCGATCCTGCGCGTATCGCCGTTTCTGACGAGTTGCAGCCTGCCTGTTCTTCCGGGTCGCGAACCTCTAGGAGGCAGGATCCTGAGCCATGACTTCGTTGAGGCTGCCTTGATGCGTGATGCCGGATGGGAAGTCTGGTTTGCTTATGATCTTGACGGCAGTTACGAAGGTCTACCCCCGAATTTGACGGAGTACATCAAACGTGACCGGCGCTGGTGCCAAGGGAACCTGCAGCACGTCTGGTTTATGATGGCTGACCGGGTGCCTCCCATCAGCCGCCTGCACCTGATTCAGGGTATCATGGCGTATTCTTCTGCCCCGCTGCTGGTGTTGTTTATCATTTTTGGAGGCATTCAAGCAGCGTTGGACCATTTTCGCGGACACGCCTCTACTGTGCCACTGCCCTCCGCCATTGTGCTGGCGCTACTGACGTTGCTTGTGCTTTTTGGTCCAAAGGGGTTGAGTTTGTTGCATCTCTTCTCGCAACCCCACCTGCTTTCGCGGTTCGGCGGCGTAAAACGGGTGGTGCTTGGAGTAATTTTCGAGACGCTTTTTTCCGTGCTCACCGCACCTTTATTGATCTGGTTTCACACTCGATTTGTGCTCAGAAATCTGGCGGGTCAGCAGGTGGTTTGGAACACCCAGACCCGGATGGGCGGAAAAGGTCCTCGATGGACCGCGACACTTCGAGAGTACTGGCCGGTGCCAGTTGCAGGCATCCTGTTCGCGGTCGTCGGTTGGTGGATTTCGCCTCTGTATTTTGTTTGGCTGATACCTTTGTTCCTGGGACTCTGGCTGGCTATACCGGTAGCCCAGATCAGCGGCAGAGCCGGTTTGTTAAAGAAGCTGTTCCAAACCCCCGAAGAAATTGATCCTCCGCGTGAGCTTTTGTCGGACGAACCTTTTCAGTTGCGCCCCGGGAGTCAGTTTGTGCACGCAATTCTCGATCCGTTCTATAATGCGGTCCATGTTGCCCTTCAGCGCGATCGGTTCAAACGGCAGGCAGAGTTGAACCATTATACCTGCGATTTAGCAGCTAAGCTGCTCACAGAGGGGCCGAGTGCTTTATCGGAAGAAGAAAAACGGGCTGTGCTCGGGGATGGCTCGGTGATGGCCAAGTTACACACCCAAATTTGGAGAACGCCCGCGAGGCAGATGAACGCTTTCTGGGGCGAGGCTCTTGCCGCGTACCGCCGGGACTTCCGTCCGCCAGATATCCTGAGAGAGCAGCCAGGCGGATCAGACGGGCCTGAAGCGGCAGCCGCCTAAGCAGGGCTAAGCGCAGGAGCGTCTGGTATTTCTCGTGGAGCAGGCCCGCGATAGCTCTTATAAGTCATATAGGTCTTATAAATCGTATAAGTCCAAGAGGTCTTTCCGGATGGGACCAATGTCACGTCTATCTATGTGCATTCGCTGCCCCTTTTTCGGATTTGCGGCTCAAACCAACTCGGTCTTTGATAGAACCCGTCAATGAAGCGAGTTGTTTTGTGCGCGGTGTTTGCGCTCTTTGTAGCGGGCGTAATCTGGTTTGCGTTTTTCCAGCGAAATCATAGTTCGGTTTCGGCTGCGCATCTGGCGCCGGCCAACAGTATCTTTTATGTAGAGTGCCGGGATTTCGCCGAGACTCGAAAACGCTGGCCGGATTCGGACTTATCTAAAATCGTGGCTGAGCCTACCGTTCGCCGCTTTTTCGATTATTCCGCCAGGAACCTGCCGGACGGGTTCAAGACGGCTCTCCAGGCTCTGCTGAGGCTTTCGCCCAGCACCATTTTCTTCTCGAGCTACGCTCTAAACCCAGAAGATTGGATCTTTGGGGTTCACTGTTCTGGTGATCTGCGCAGCTGGGAAACGCTGGTCGGCAATCCGCTTGCCGCGGCTTTCTCAAGCCGGTTCACGGCCTTGACCGCCTCGAGTGACTCCGAGCCCATTCAGCCGGCGAAGGGTCGGCTTTTTGGTGTCCGAACCGGCTCCTGGGTACTTTTCAGTCTCAAGCCGGTTTATTTGCAGGATGCCGTTCGCCGAAGCAACTCGGTCAATAGCGGTCTCGATACGACGGAGTTGTTTCAGCGTTGCCGGGCGCACATGCCGGACGACGCGGACTTTTACGGGTTCGCCTCGGGTGCAGGTTTAAAGGTGGTGCAACGTAAGATGGACCCGTTTCTACCTTCGGCTGATGTCTCCGGTTTGCTGTTTTCCGCCAAGTTCGATGGCCGGCGCATCCGGGACACTTTGTTTGCCTATTCTCCTCACCGGCAGCCCGCTGACGATCTCGGCGGTGACGGCCTGTTTCTTACGAGCGATAACACCCTTTTGTACGCGGGCACGACCTTGGACACAGTGAAGTTAAAGACAGCGGTTGATTCACTGCCTTCGAGATACGCGATTTCGGCAACGGTTAAACAATACTTTGAAGCGGTTACCCGCTTGGGAATTAGCTTTAGCGAACTGGAACATCTGGTCAAAGGAGTGGAGTTGGTTTTGAACGAGAACCCTGCGGACGATAGCGTGGGCGGGGCTTTTGTGATCGAGATTAGAGATCCGGTTCGCTCCGGTGAGATTCTTCAAACAATATTGCGAGAGGAATTTCCGGACCGCTACCAGGAAAAACAGATCGACGGATCGACAGCTTATCTGTTCCGAGATAGAGACAGCACGAGCTTGGCTATAGGGATATTTGGGCAGGACCTCATTGCTACTACTGGAGAAAGAGCCTACCAGGCCGCCTGCAAGGCCATTGAAGGCGAGAAAGTTGGGTTACCCGATCCACCTGAGCCCGAGGAAAAAGGCGCCGTTCGTCAGGCCCAAACTCTTCGGCTTTACGTTGATGCTCGCAGCCTGTTTGAGAAGAGCTACACGGCTCTTCGGCCGGTATTAATCCTCGGTTCAGCACTCGTTCCGGATCTTGAACGCTATATTGATGCAGCCAACTTGCCCGATTCAACCGAGATCAGCCGCCACCTTTCGCCGGTTGTGCTCACTCGACGAGTGCTCCCGGACGGAGTGTTAGATGAGTCTATCGGAACGCTGACCGGTTATGAATTGGGTTTGATAGGTGTGGGCGGGGTAATCGGAGTGAGCGCAGCGAGCGGTAGATATTGATCAGGCTGTAGGATTTAGGAGCTGGGATTTGGGGGTTTTCCGTTCGTGATAATCATGGGCTGACTGAAACCTATCAGGGTGGGGCGAGAACCCGACTCCGCAAAGTCCACGTTAACCGCCAGTTGCGGACATCGCCCTGCTAACTCCAAACCTCGAACTTCTAACCCGCCCCTACAGCACGTCGCATTTTCTTAAAATGCCGACAAAGGCGCGCACGGCTGCACTCTGTTCCCCTCGCCGCTGGATCAAGCCAATGGGACGCCACATGTCGACCGACTCGATTTCTACGGCGCATAAACTCCCGCTTTCCTGTTCTTCTTCGACAGTTGCATGCGGGACAATAGCCACTCCGTCGTCGATCTCGACTGCTCTTTTCACCGTCTCAATGTTGTCGAACTCCATGGAACGCCGGATGGTGACTTGGTGCGACCGAAAGATTCGATCGATCGCTTTGCGAGTTGGCTGATCGAATGCAAACGATATAAATCGTTCACCGGACAAGGCGTTGATCGGAATACTCCGCCGTTTACAGAATCGATGCGTTGGCGGACAAATCAGAACCAGCTTATCTTTCCAATGGCTTTCGACGATCACCCCGCGACGGCGCGCCGGATAAGCAACCAGACCTAAGTCACTCTGTGCTTTCGCCACACTTTGATAAACTTGCGCGGATCGCAGATACTCCACCACCACTTCCACTGAGGGGTACGCGCGCCGGAAAATTTTCAAATTCCGCGGTAATTCATGTAACCCGATACTATGTACCGTGGCGATATGTAGGTTGCCGGCCCCCAGGCTTTTCAAGGTTTGCAACCGATCATGCAAATTGTCCAGGCTCCTGAGTATTTCTTGGCTGGCTGCCAGAAAGGCTTTGCCTTCAGCAGTAATTGAGAAATTCTTCTTATGCCGCCGGATCAGAGCGGTCCGGAATTTCTTTTCCAGCGCCCGGATTTGCTGGCTGACTGCGCTTTGAGTAATGGCGTTCAACTCGGCTGCTCTCGAGAAACTGGCTGTTTCGACTAAATCGCGGAAGATTTTGAAGGTTTCGATTTGCATTCCGAACTGCCGCCGATTTGATGAGAATAAGTTTAGCTAATAACTGAGTCAATGGAGCTGAACATCGGCAAAAACTTGTCTGAAGTCCGATCGCGTATCGCGAACGCCGCTCGCCGAGTTGCGCGTTCACCTGAATCCATCCATCTGATTGCGGTTAGTAAGACCCATCCGACAGAGGTCATTATGGCTGCAGTCGATGCCGGGCAGCTGATTTTCGGTGAGAACCGCATTCAAGAAGCGAAGCCCAAGATCGCAGCGCTCCCGGCCAGGCTGCGATGGCATCTCATTGGGCACCTCCAAAGTAACAAGGTCCGTTTGGCGCTCCCTTCGTTTGAGCTGATTCATGGAGTTGATTCGCTGGAACTCCTAGCCGACATCGATCGGGTCGCCGGTGAGTTGGGACTTTTCCCGCGGATTTTGCTTCAGGTAAATGTCTCCGGTGAGGCGTCCAAATTCGGGTTCGCGCCGGCTAAGCTCTTGAATAGTGTGGAGGAGATCGTGCGTTTCGATCGGCTCCAGATCGATGGTCTCATGACAATTCCGCCATTGGCGCCGTCCGCCGAATTTTCTCGGAAATATTTTGCCGCTCTCCGGGAATTGCGAGACCGGCTCGGCCAGCAATACCGGTTTCAGTTACCCGAGCTGTCCATGGGTATGAGCAATGATTTTGAGGTCGCCATCGAAGAAGGTGCCACTATGGTCCGCGTCGGAACCGCGATCTTCGGCCCGCGCGCTTCGAGGTGAGAGGTGATCGGCGGGAACGGAGAGTGATTGGTGATTTGTGGGAAGTCTCTTACGAATGCGGGCACCGATCTGAAATTGGCCGACAAGTGTCCTGTCCCATAAATAACTTGGCTTTCGCCGCCGGCCCGTTTTGATCGCAACGAAAGCCAAGCGATTTATGGGACAGGACACCAGAAGGTCGCGAAACACCTCCCTAGGCCCTCGACGAAAACGCCACCAATCACCTCTCGCCAATCAGTTCTCACTCTTCACCTCTCACCTGATCACAGCTCCACAACCTGCCTGGTCATCCGTTCCAACGGCCACGGGCAATAGCGCAGCAACTCCACACAGGCGCTACTGATTCGAGGATGGAGCACCGACCACCGGGCCAGCT
>JAFAVN010000350.1 GCA_019242435.1 Verrucomicrobiota bacterium
CATGAGTCACTCTTACCAATCGTGGTACGCCGGTTGAACCCGAAGTTGGCATTAGAGCTGCCAGATCGCTCTCTCTCCGCGGGGCCGGTTTCAATGAACTCTCTGGACTGCCAATGTAAGTTCCTCGAAAGTGTAGCACGCCAGGACGGTTTACCCATTTACAATCGACGTCCCTGTCGGTCCAGACGGCTTTAGCTACCGGTTGTATGCAGATTGACTCACCTGTCGCCTGAAGGACTCGCTCCTCGAGCGGAACGGGCACCAGACCGGCGTACATGGCACCTAAGTACGCCAAAGTGCTGGCTGGACTCAGACTGCAGCCTATTAGCACCCGATCGCCGAATTGAAGACCAGCAGAACGAAATGCCGCTGCGGTGCCACGGATGGATGCCCGGATTTCCGACGTTGAAATCGTTTCGCCCCTCGCTGCGTCGATTAATTGAGAATTTGGCCCTAACCGCTCAAACAAACGGGTAGCAAAATTCGATTCAGGGGAATCGTTCATCTCAAGCTTCTTTCGCTAGACGAGCTTGCACTATCCGAAGGATCTGCCGGACATTTTCCATCTCCATAACTTCGTCCACGTCGAAACTCAGACCAAACTCCTGTTCCAGGCTGCTGACCAAGGCCAGGTGGCCCATAGAATCCCAGGCGGGGATATCGCTGGGTGTGGTCTGGAGACTGATCGATTGAGGGTCCACGTCAAATGCCGCCTTGAAGGCACGCTGCACTGTTGTCAAAGTGGCTTGCATGCGTGTTAGTTAGTACTTTCTGTTTTAGGTTGAATAGCGAGTGAAAAGTATCTGGATAGGTGCAGGTCAACACCAGGCCGCAATCCCGGCGCCGCCATCCACCACTAAAGTGTGGCCGTTTATGCCGCTGGCTTCAGAGGAACACAGGAAACGGGCGGTTCGCGCAACTTCCTCAGTCGTGACCAGCCTTCCCCGCGGTGATCGCTTCGTTGCTTCAGCCACTTTGGCTTCCCCGCCCGGAATGGCTTTCCATGCGTCAGTAGCAATTGCTCCTGGCGCGAGAATATTGGTTCTGATTCCGCGTGGCGCCCATTCGATGGCGAGATGGCGAGCGAGCGACTCCAAAGCTCCCTTCGAGGCACCAACTATTGCGTAATCAGGTATCGCGCGCGCCGCGCCCGGCGAACTCAGTACCACGAGGCTGGACCCGGAAACAAAACTTGGTAACAGCAACTTCGCCAGTTCGAAAAAAGAGCTCACATTCAGCGCCATGGTCCAGTCGAGATGGCGCGCCGTCAGCTCAATGATCGGTCGATGGGCGCCGATTGCAGCGCAGTGCACTAGCCCGCCCAGCGGCGAACCGGTCTGCTTCACCGCTGCGACGATCTTTTGCAAGCCGTCTGGGGTCGTCAAATCGGCACGGCACAAATCGACATTCAGGTTTTCGGCCTCCGCCAGGGCCTTCAACTCGCCGGCGGTTTTTTCGTTCCGCAGGTAATTCGCAATTACGTGCGCCCCGGCACGGGCGAACTCGACTGAAATCGCACACCCAATCCCTCGGGTGCCGCCCGTGATGAGGAAAACTCCGGAAAGGAAAAATCCCGTAACCAACGACTCGGTGCTTGACTCGGCCATAGATCATTGTTCGCCGCCGGTATCACCACGATTCCAGACGATTGGACCCTGTCAGCGACTCTGAAAATTGCCGCATTATGACCATTTTTAAAAAAATGTCTCCTATAATAACAAGCCCCGAGCTTTGGGGGCCGGTCATCCGTTTGCTCCGAGAACCAGCTTCCGGCAGTAAAAAGCCTCGGCGCGACCAGTTGATGACGCGCATTCCACCCCCCGGATGCGGTGCATAGCCTCGAACGTGTCGCTCGTGAACCAGTGTTTGGTAGACTGAGTCTTAAAGTGTTTCAAGAGCAGCTCAATTTTCCGGAGACAGGTTTGCTCCGAAAGAGGCACAAAAACATTAGGACTGCCCAGGTCACCGTCGTACTTGAGAACCTCATATTCCAAGATCAAGTGATTCCTGAAGGTGTTCCAGGCCAGATCCGAGAGAACGCGATGATCCTGATGCCGGTCGTCGCGATAATGGGTGAAAACGATATCCGGATTAAATTTAGCTTTAATTTCTTCAAACCAATCTTTTATTGCTGGCCATTCGCTGGGGAAATAGCTTTCCCGAAAGGATCCGATCCTGATCTCGCGAGTTGTTACACCAGGCAGAAAATCGTTTGCGCTTTCTTGCGCTTCTGCCGCTCGATATCCAGGCGCGCTGAAAACGATCCACCAGATTTCTAAATCCGACCGTTGTTCAGCCAAACTGAGCAACGTGCCTCCCGCTCCAATTTCGATATCATCCGAATGTGCACCAAAACACAGGATTCGGCGAGCTGAGCCTAAGCAAAGTTGTAACATAGTAACAAATAATAAGGGCCGGTTACCGCCGCAGATTACGGGAAATTAAAAGATCCACAGATTACACAGATTAAGAAGACTTCGTGAACAGTTCCCGCAGGAAAAGTTATTGGTAACCGATTTGTCTGAACGCTGCTCTAGTAATTCTGGAGACTGACTCCTGCTTCCGATCTGCCTACTACCATAAAATCTCAGTTTGCTTCCTCTCCGTAGTCTGTGTAATCCGTATAATCTGCGGATGTTTTTAACTCGCCGAGATCAGTGAC
>JAFAVN010000473.1 GCA_019242435.1 Verrucomicrobiota bacterium
GTAGAATCCGACTTAGGTGAGTTCATTGTGCAGCTGAGGCACGAACCGCCGTATCACATCGTATTTCCGGCCATGCATCTCACGCGCGGGCAAATCAGCGATTTATTTCACGAGAAGCTTGGAGCGGAACCAACTTCTGACCCCGAACAGCTGACCATGACAGCCAGAAGAACTCTGCGGCAGGACTATTGCCGAGCTGACATAGGGATTACCGGCGCAAATTTTGCCGTAGCCGAGACCGGCATGATCTCAATCACGGAGAATGAAGGTAACGCTCGTTTAACTCTGGGACTCCCGAAGACCCACGTGGTGCTGTTAGGGATTGAAAAAATCGTTCCGAAGTTAGCCGACCTGTCTCTGTTTCTGCCGATGCTGGCGACAGCGGGTACAGGCCAACAAATGACCGGCTACAACTCTTTGGTAGGCGGCCCGCGAGGCCCCGGTGAAATAGACGGGCCGGAGGAGATGCATGTCGTCCTATTGGACAATGGTAGAACTCGGTTATTGGCAGATCCGGAGCAGCGTGACGCATTAAGATGTATCCGGTGCGGGGCCTGTCTGAACGTTTGCCCTATCTTTCGAAATGTGGGCGGGCATACCTATGGAACCACCTATCAGGGGCCGATAGGATCGGTCATTACACCGCACCTCCGTGGCTTACAATCGTGGCAACATCTTTCGCAGGCGTCGTCGCTTTGTGGGGCTTGCACGGAGACTTGCCCGGTAAAGATCGATTTACACCATCATTTACTGCAAAACCGGCGAAATGCTGTGGCTGCGAAAAGGTCTGTTTCTCAACGCCTGGCTTTCCGAGCTTTCGCCTTCGTAGTTAACCGGTCGGCCCTGTTTCGCATGACTTCAGGTATATTGAAAGCGCTGCAACCGTTGCAGCGAATTTTTAATTCTACACCCGCAGACCCTGCCTGGCCGTGGACCAAAAGCCGGGAGGTACCTGTGTTTGCCAGAAGCTCTTTTCGTGATTTGTGGAGGCAGCGGAACTCGTGAGCGCGCGCGATGCCATTCTGGCCCGGATACGCGAAGCCTTGCGAGAAAAGGAAGCCCACGGAACCCCGGCAGCAGAAATCGGAGTCGATAAAAGTATCGTAGCATCACGTCAGGTTTTACCAGCCGTGCCCTCGGATTTTGAGGGTCAGGTTAAACTATTCGGCGAATTAAGCGCCAACTTGAGAACAGAATTTCTGCATTGTGCTGACGAATTCTCGGCGCGTATCCAAATGGCAGCTCTGGCAGAGCGGGAAAAATGGGAATCCGTCGCTTTCTCTGGTAACCATCAAATCGAAAATTTGTTGGCAGACATTGGTATACCCAGATCGGATGTTAATGCTGGAATATCGACGCTCGAGTTGGAGAAGGTTTCCGCAGGAGTAACAGGCTGCGACGCTTTAATTGCGCAGACTGGAGGCGTGTTGCTTTCGGCCAGAAGCGGTGGAGGCCGCGCCCTGTCGGTATTGCCACCGCATCATGTGGTGATTGCTACTCATTCACAGTTAGTCCCGGATTTGCCTGGCGCTTTTGAGGTATTAGAACGTAAATACACAGCGAATTTTCCTAGCTTTATTACGTTTATTACGGGCCCGAGCCGGACTGGGGACATCGAACGCATCCTGGTCTTGGGGGCGCATGGTCCCCGCAAGTTAACCGTCATGTTAATAGGTGAGGACAGCGGTGAACGATAATCACTATCCCTGGGCGATTTTCCAGGTATTACGGGAGCTTCGCCCTACCAGCTTTGCTCGCAACGCTTGAAAGGTAAACCATGAACGATAAACAAACTGAAAGAGTTATCTCGGCTCTGGACGAGCTTGCGATCGAAACGCCGAGTTGGGGGTTTGCCGATACCGGTACCCGGTTCGGTAAATTCCTTCAGGATGGCGCAGCCATCGATATTAATGATAAAATGGCGGATGCCGCCGAGGTGCACCGGTATACCGGGTGTTGCCCAAGTATGGCGGTCCATGTCCTTTGGGATTTCAAGGATTCAAAGGACGTGCCGTCCGTAATTCAGGCTGCGGAAAAACTAGGAATCAAACTGGGCGCCGTAAACCCGAACGTTTTCGAAGGCCAACTCTATAAGTACGGCTCGGTTTGCAACCGGGATCAGACTCCTCGGGAAGACGCCAAAGCGCATTTATTGGATAGCGTCGAGATCGCGAAACAGGTCTCCAGCCGCTATCTTTCTTTATGGTTTGGCGACGGCTCAAACTATCCGGGCCAGGCTAATATTCGCTGGCGTAAACGCGCGATGACGCAGTGCTTGCAGGAAGTCGCGGGGGAAATGGCTGCTGACCAGATAATGTTGGTCGAGTACAAGCCGTTCGAGCCGGCTTTTTACCATACCGATCTAGCAGATTGGGGGATGGCTTACCTGGTGGCCAAAGCAGTCGGACCAAAAACCAAAGTCATAGTCGACACCGGGCATCATTATCAGGGCCAAAATGTAGAACAGATCGTTGCCTGGCTCTTGGATGAAGACATGCTGGGCGGCTTTCACTTTAACGATCGTCGTTACGCCGACGATGATCTGACCTTGGGTTCAATTGATCCTTACCAAGTATTTCGGATTTTCCACGAGATACTATTCTTTCGTTGGGAAACAGGAAAGAAACCGGAGATTGCCTACATGATCGATCAGTCGCATAACGACAAAAATAAGATCGAAGCGACTATCCAGACAGTTTGTACGGCGCAGGAACTGTATGCTAAAGCGGCGCTTGTCCGGCATGCTGAGTTGACAAGGTTCCAAGAAAACAATTCCGAGATCGATGCCGAAGAGTGTCTCCGGGAAGCCTTTTTTACCGATGTTCGACCGGCCTTGATCGAGTGGCGAAAGCGACATGGATTATCCCCCGATCCATTGAGGGCGTTCCGCGAAAGCGGTTACACTGGCCGGGCCGCTAAAGAAAGAAAAGAACGTCGGATCGCTCTAGGAATCCGGGCGGCGAGCTCTTACGCGTGACCGAGTTCAGGGTTCCGGGTTTCAAGCTCAAGGTATTGCCAACCCGGAATACGAAACTAGGGAACCCTGAGCCGGATCTCTGGATCGGCGGCCGGAAACGGATTTGTCCAAAATCTGCAGTTTTTGCTTGCTAAGGTATCGATTAACGTCTAAACCCAAGGCCCATGTCCAGGCTTTGGCTTCTTATTGGACTTGTTTCCTCCCTGATCAACTTCGCGCACGCGGATCCAGCGATGGTGTCGACCTCAATCGCGGATCGATTTGATTTTCCGCTCGGCGCTCCCAATGGCGACGGTTATGAACGCTCACGCGGCTTCAACGTGCATGGCCATCTGGGAGAAGACTGGGTTAGCGCAGCCGGTCCCGGAGCCGTTTACCATGCGCCGGTGTCCGCCGTTGCCAATGGTGTAGTCACCTTAGCCCGAGATTTCAAGCGGTCCTGGGGCAATGTCATTGTCATTCGCCACGCCTATTATGAAGGAGGCGAGCTCAAGTATGCCGACTCGTTGTACGCGCATCTGGACAAGATCTTTGTAGCGGAGGGGCAACCGGTAAATCGGGGTCAAGAGATCGGCCTCGTTGGGAACGCTCACGGGCTCTATCATCCTCACCTGCATTTTGAGATTCATCATAACGTGACCATCGGAGTGGTTCACACCAGCGCGACCAGGAGCTTGGCCAATTATGCCGATCCTTCGATCTTTTTGACGCAGCACCGGGTACTCAACCCGGTTCACGAAAAGCTCGTCGTGAACGTAAACACCTACACAATGCCAACGTTCGCCGGGATACCAGCCAAACCGTTTTACACTGCTAATGCGGTTACTCGAGTCGCCAGTAGTGGTTCTCCTAAGCCTTCGATATTCCAGAGCTTGTTCGGGTCGAAGCCCTAGGCGCAAGACCGGCTCCGGCTCGCCTCATATCCGAGTCTGATCGGTAGCGCATCATTGGAGTCACGGCCGCCCATCCGGTTGGGCGAAATTCTCGGCGGGCTCGATCGGCGGTTTTTTTAATGTGCTTCCCGCGCCGGATTTGAACCGTTACCCCTGACCTGAAATCGTTCAGCGCTTAGCAAACCGTGATTTGCTGCCCGAAGAACCTGCTGTAAATCAACCCCTGGGTTTCGGCTCAAACCTGACGCGAACATCTCTGTCAGCTAAATCGACCGCTTGGCGCGCCGAGGTTTTCGCCTCACGATTTATGGGTTGAGAGTTCAGCTCTGGCGGCACGCTCCAGGTGACCAACTCGCAGATCATATAGCTTACCCGGCGTTCAATCACGGGGTGAGGCGAGGTTAAAGAACCGCAGGGATAGGGAGGAACGCTTGACAGCAGGGAGGGACGCCTCAATAATTAGTTGACCCTGAATAAATTTTCAGAGCCGATGCTCTCCCAACCCGATCTCATCAGAAAATCTGTCCTCTACCGACGGCAACTCCTTTCTTTAATCAAAGCGAGTCGCGCCGGACATACCGGCGGCAGCTTGTCTTGCATCGACATTCTCAATGTCCTCTACAACCGGATTCTTCGCGTGTCTCCGGCTACCTTCCGCCATCCTGACCGCGACCGTTACATCCAAAGCAAGGGACATTCAGTCGAGGCCTTGTACGTCGTCCTGGCCGATTGTGGCTTTTTCCCAGTCGCCGATTTGGCAACGGTGAATCAGTTCAATTCGCACTTGATCGGCCATCCCACTCGCAAAGTGAATGGAATCGAGCAAAACACCGGGGCTCTTGGCCATGGCCTTTCACTCAGTGTCGGCACTGCCCTGGGGGCTAAGCTCGACGGCCGGAATTATCGAGTATTCACGCTGCTCGGCGATGGCGAATTGGCGGAAGGATCAAACTGGGAAGCGGCTATGTGCGCCGGACATTATGGCCTCGATAATCTGGTGGCCATCATTGATCGCAACGGTCTGCAAATCACCGGCTCCACGGAAGAAGTTAATCAACTGGAACCGCTCGCCGAGAAATTTCATGCCTTCGGTTTCTCTGTCCGCGAATGCGACGGAAATGACATTGTCGAACTGACCCAGAACCTGGAACAAGTTCCCTTCGAGAACGGGCGGCCAAGTCTTTTGCTGGCAAAAACCAAGAAAGGGAGTGGAATCAGTTTCATGGAGAACAAAGTTTCTTGGCATCACCGGGTACCGAATGACCAGGAATTCGCGCAGGCCATGGAGGAACTGAGCGCGGTCGGCGCCGGCCGGTAAGGACGTTTTTGTGGAGCTGGGAAAACCAAATCTCGATGCGTTCGCTGAAGCCATTCATGATCTGGCGCGACACGATTCTTCAGTGTTAGTGGTCACTA